>JBGTJT010000045.1:0-1771 GCA_041744995.1 Pirellulales bacterium
GGTGCGGGCGGTGACCGGAGATTCGATCGCGCAGTTAAAGTGGCCGAACGACGTTTACCTGAGCGGCCGAAAAGCGGCCGGCATCTTGATCGAGGCCCCGCCGCACCGCCGCGACCTGCTGGCGATCGGCATCGGCATCAACGTCAGCCATGGCGGCGACGAGGCGCCGGAGGAGATCAGGAACACCGCGACCAGCCTGCGCGAAGCAACGGGCCAAACCGTCACCCGACCCCATGTGCTGTACGAAGCATTGCGGCGGATCGAGCAGGCGATCTACCTGGTCGTGGAACACGACCCCTGGCTAATCGACCGAGCCAACGCGCTGCACATGCTGACCGGCAAAAGCGTGCAATTGAAGCTACCGCACGAAACGGTCACCGGCCGAGTGCTGGAAATCGACCCCAACGGCGGCCTGGTGCTGCAGACCGAAAGCGGTGAGCGGCGTTTTCGGTCCGGGACGGTGGTGGCATTTGACACGTAGGATGGGACCATTGTCCCGTCCGTGAAAAGGATTTCAGGTTTCAGGCGGGGTGGCAGTGACGGATGAATTAAGTCGGTTGAAGTTTTGACTGCCGCATATGAGGACGTTGGAACCTATGACAGTTTGGCCCACGATCGTCAATGAATTGCAGGACCGGTACGAACCTGCGCCGGAATCCGATATCGTTGCATTTGAAGAGCAGATCGGTCATAAGCTGCCAGAGGACTACCGCGATCCGTCTGGTAAGCAACTATTGCAATACGCAAGCACAATGTACGCTCGTGAAAGATTCGCACGATACCTTGAAACTTTTCAGCGTTGATCGATTCTAACAGCCCTTGTCGAACAGGCCGTTCAGTTCGGGCGTTAGGTTTAGCGAGCCCTGTCCCCCATTAGTTTCTTTCGATATGCCCGTGGGCTCATGCCCAGTTCGCGTTGAAACACCTGGTTCATTGTTACCGGCGAGTTGAAGCCGGTCACCCTCGCGATATGGCCGATCTGCAGATCCTTCTCGCCTAGCAACCGCTTGGCCAACGCGAACCGTAGGCGTCGGATTTCGTCGCTGACCGGTCGCCCCAGCACCGAATCGAAGCGGCGCTGCAGCGATCGCGGCGAAACCGCAACTTTCCGGGCAATCAGATCGATGCTTAGCGACTCGTCGAGGTGCTTCGAGATGTAGTGCAAGGCATGGGCCACTACTTCATCTTCGACGGCGAAGAAATCCGTCGATTCCCGCGCAATCATTCCTTTGGGCGGCACCAGCATCGGCGCCAAAGGCGACGGTTCTCCGTTCATCAGTCGATCCAGCAGCGCGGCAGCCTCGTAGCCGATGCGGTCGTATTGGCTGTCGACGCACGTGATTTGCGGCGGAAGCTCCACGACGCTCTTGAGATTGTCCAAGCTGACCAGCGCCATGTCCTGCGGCACACGCCAACCTCGGTTGTTGCACCGCGCAATTAGCAGGCGCGCCACCCAGGGAATGAGGCAGAAGACGGCGGTCGGCGGCGCCTGCGAGTCCAGCACCGCATCCAAAAAGTTTGTCAGCACCGACCAGTATTTGCGGTTGTCGTAGCTGCCACTCTCGTGGCCGTAAATCTCGCATTTGTGTCCTTCCTCGGCGACGCACGTGGCGTACGCCTGACCAATTTCATTGGGTGTAACTCGCATCCCTCGCGTGCTAGCACGCGGTGGCGCAAGGAGTTGTGTTGCGTGCTAGCTTGCCAAAAAGTGGACCTCCCGTGGTAGAACGGAATGGTTGAATAAAAAACGCCATTCCACCCAAGGAGGTCC
>JBGTJT010000046.1:0-2917 GCA_041744995.1 Pirellulales bacterium
GGACCTCCTTGGGTGGAATGGCGTTTTTTATTCAACCATTCCGTTCTACCACGGGAGGTCCACTTTTTGGCAAGCTAGCACGCAACACAACTCCTTGCGCCACCGCGTGCTAGCACGCGAGGGATGCGAGTTACACCCAAACCATATGCTCCGGCGCCGAATGCGCTCGTTCCATCCCGAGCGAAACAATCGCAAAGGTCGTCAACAGTGCGGATTGCGCGAGCCATCGAAACATGGAACGGTTCCCGTGGTAGGACGTCTTCAAGATGCGGTTTTCTGTGTGACAATGATTTCCGAGAGATCACTTCGGTTTGATAAACAGAACCTCGCCCCGCCCGATCCAGCCGGTTCGCAGATCGATACGGAACCAACCGTCGCTGTTCTTCTTTTGATATCGAACCGGCGAGCGGCGGCCGAATTGTTTCAGGTCATACGTGGCCCAGGTCTTGCCCAGGTCGGGCGAAATGATGATTCCCGTGTGGTAGGGCGACGCCGGAGGGTAATGCCCTGAGAGCATCACGCCGTCTTCGATGATCATGTTCGCCAGTTCGTACTTGGGATCGTACAGCAGGGTGTGCTTGTCCGGATTGGCGATATCGGCCGGGGCGCAGCGAAAGATGCCCCGGTCGTGCGGGGCAGGCCCGTTGGCGTCCGACGTCCAGTAGAGTTGGCCGTCGACAAAATTGATGCCGCCCGACTTGTAGCGCGAGTTCAGGCGGTCCGAGACAATCACCTTCCAATCCCACGCATCCTGCTGGGCATCGTAGGCGCCCCGCAGCCAATGGCATTCGTAGCGATTCTCTCGATCGCTGTCGCCAGTACACGCGTAGAAGGCATTTTCCGCCGGGTTGTACATCACCGAGTGAATGTGCCGGCAGATCACCGGGTTGTCTGGGTTGCCGAGCGGCGCTCCCGTGTTGGCGTCTCGGCCATGGTGGTCAGGGTTGTGCCCGAACGCGTACGCGATCTTCACCGTTTGCCCCTGGTCGGTCGAGTAATAGATGTTGATCGGCACCGGCCCGCCCAGCACGTTGCAGTAGTTGCCCCACACCAGCATTTCCTTTCCGTCGACGTCCCAGGTATGCACGCCGTCGAGCGGATGGAAATACCAGCCGGGGTTCCGCGGGTCGGCTGGAGTGTGCGGCAGGTAATCCTCGCCGGCTTGATCTTTGACCGTGATCTGCTCGTGCGTTTTGAGATTGTCGGTGCTCAGGTAAAGTTTGGTCCGCGTCGCGAATAGGATGTTCCCATTCTTCAAGAGGCAACTGAAGGTGATATTCTCCGCGTTGGGAAACTCCGCGATGTGCGGCCAGGTGCGGCCGTTGTCTTCCGACAGGAATATCTTGCCGTCGCCAAAAGCGAACGCCTTGTTGTCACGCTGCGAGTCGATGTACGGCTTAGCCGGGGCCAGGCGATACCAGAAATGCTCCGTTTCGCCAGAGACAGCAGCGCCTGCTTCAGCGGCAGCGCAGCGGCGCGGATGGACGGTCAACATGGCCGCGCCCGTACTTGCGGCCGCGGCGGCGAGAAAGTGTCGGCGGCTGATGGCGGAGTGCGTGGGCATCGTGTTTTCCTTCTGTTGCCTCACTTGTTGGGAAAGTTGCTGGAGCGAGCATTCGTAACATTCCAGACTTTTGACGCAAGGCCCGCAAAGAAACCCTGGGGAAATGCCCGCCGCGGCACGATTCAGTCAACCGTTGTTCACAGGGCAGACCATGCCTGCCGCTTTTATGTTACCAAGAATCGTACCGCTTTGCCGCACCATATCGGCCAGGTGGAGCCGTCCCGGTTGGTGAAGAGAGTTACTCGCCGTTGATCGCGATGAAACAACACGGACCGATCGGCGGCGCATAGCGGACAGGGGAGGGAGGGAATTGGCATGTTGGAGCCTGGTACACGTAGCGTGGTACACCGTCCAGCAAGGGCCGGCCAAAGCGACGTCAGGGCGAACGGCGAGAATACAGCGACGGCGGTCGCACACGCCGGGCTTGCCCTTGCCTTGTGCGTCTCGGGGGTGTGTTCACCTATGGTATACGAGCAGTCGTCGCCGCACGCTACTCGCCACCGCGACCACGCAGCCTAAGGCAGCGACACGGTCTCGCCGCCGGCCCGGGTGCCCAATTCGTTGTAGAGTCGATAATCGATGCTGGCGGAGACGAACCGAACACTGCCGTCGCCGATGGCGAAATGCGCTCCGCCGGGATGGGCGCTCTTAAAGCCGCAGGCTCGATAGTGCGGATTTTTGGCGTGCAGCTCCGCCTGCGACCAACTGTCGTCCTGGCCTTCCTGTCCCTCCATGGTGTTCAACGGAATCTGCGTGCCGGCGACGGTGAAATTTCGTCCGAAGGCCGTATTGTGGAAGCAGTGGCTCGGCAGTGTTTCGCCCAACATGAAGGTATTGGACAGCCCGTCCTTGACGGCGCCGGCTTGCACGCCGATGTGCGAGCGGCCGAACATGCCGACGTAGGACGGCTTGCCGTCGATTTCCTTGCTGCCGTAGTTCGCCCCCTGGCAGGCAAAATGCTCCGTGCTGAACGCGCAGACATCGGGCTGGGTTGGTCCCATCGAGGCAGCGTACCAGGTCACATGGCCGCGTTCGTAGCAATCGCTGGTAATCGTGCAGCGGTGCCCCATGATCGCCTCGCTAACCGCGGCGTCGCTGGGACAAACGTAATGCGCCACCGGCGTGGTAATGGCAGCCGTGTTGGCGGGGTCGCGCAGATCGTGGCTGAAATCGAACAGATCGTAATGATTCTGCAGTTCCAGGTGCGGCAGCAACACAATCGCCCAGGAGGGCTGCCGCACATGCCAGCCGCCGCCGGCGGGAAACTGCTCGTTGGCAAACTCGTAAGAGTGCATCGCCAGACCGATCTGCCGCAGTTGGCTGGCGCACTGCACCCGGCGGGCCGCCTCGCGG
>JBGTJT010000047.1:0-4181 GCA_041744995.1 Pirellulales bacterium
TCGTCGCCGGCAACGGTGGCGACGATCGCCCGCAAGGCGGTGAGGCGAACGGACGGGACCGCCTCGCGCCAACGGCCGTCGGCGTCTTGCCTGGCGAGCAATGCTTGCCGCGCCGCCAGGATGGCGTGCTTGAGTGGAATCGTAAGCTCGTCGGAACTGGAAATCCGCAGGTGCTTTGGCGCATAGCCAGGCGCCTGCCGGGGTGAGTGGAGCAACCGCAGCGGCGTAGGCTCGGGCGGTGTGACGAGTCCCAGTGAAAACTCTGCCGGCTCGCTGTCGTAAACGACGCCGAAGGGGGCGAAGAGGGTCATCTCGAGTCTTCCTTGACCATTGTTCTCTGCCGCGCCATCCATGGCGCCGCTCGCTGCATTCCAGCGAGAAGTCTATTGCATCCCCCGCCCGCCAACAAGAGCGGACAAGCCGTGCATGCTAGCGTGCTAGCGTGGCGGCGGCAACACTTGGTAGAGGCGACGTCGTCCGGCGGCGTCCGCGCCGTCCACTGCCTGAAGTACGCCGCGACGGACGAGCGTGTCGAACAATTCCGGCGTGATCTCGTCTGGGAATCCGTAGTTGCCAGGGCTGCGGTAACGATCAATCTCGCCCCAATGCACGTAGAGGTGGCTGATTCGCCGCGCCGCCAGTTGTTGGTGGAACGCGTCGGTCGCGGTGAGCGGTTGCATGGCGAGCAGCAGCGACGGATCGAACACGGTGTTGTAATAGGCGGGAACCTCCAGATCGAACGGCTGGGCGTCGCCGACCAACAGCAGTCCGGTCACCTGGTTTGCCGAATCGTTGGCCCACAGGTGAACGGCGTCGACGCGGACCGGATCTTTCCGCAGCAGTTCAAGCTGGACGAAGAATTTCTGGTACGTTCCCATCGCGCCGGTCGCGGCCAGCAGCCCGCAGTAGAGCAACCCGAAGGATAACATCAGCGGCACGGCCCATTTCAAGCGCCCGTGTCGGCGGGTCAATTCGGCGTGCAGCCTCGCTCCGCCACGGCCGGCCAACAAGGCCAGCAGCGGCAGCGCCGGCGCCAGGAAGCGGTCGATGCGGTGCGTCGCCAACCACCAGGCGGCAAGCACAAACAGCAGGAAATAGCCAATCGGCCAAGTGGCTGCGGCGTCTCGCCGCAGACGAGTATCCGCGGCATCCCGCCGCAGCAATGAAAAGATAGCCAAAGGAATCAACCACAACCCGGCCCAGTCGTTAGTCAGCAAGAATTGCTTCGCCGAATCGAACAACTCCACCAAGCCAAAACCGGGCGGCCGATGCGCTGCATTCCACTGCGCCGCCAATTCCGGCGTGCGGGTAGCCCCGTCGAAAATCGAGTCCAGCAGCGGATAGACCGGATTGCCGGTGAGCAGCGCATTCTTCAGCAGCCAAGGGCCGAAGCAAACCACGACGCCGGCCGTATACGCCGCCAGCGGTTGCCATCGCCAGGAGCGGGCCTGTGCGGCGATCCAGACAAACAGTGGGATCACCACGAACAGTGCGGCGGGATACTTGCAGGCGGCGGCCGCGCCGGCCAGCAGCCCGGCCAGCAACCCGAGTTGCCAGCGGCGCTGCTGTTCGGTGTGTAGGCAGAGCACAACATGCACCGCGGCCAGCCAATATAGCGACGAGGCGCCTTCGTTGAGTCCGCCGACTGAGACCTTGAATATCCACGGCGTCGTCAAATATAGCACGGTCGCAATGATCCCGGCGTCGCGGCCGTACCACCGCCGACCGGCGGCGTAGACCAGCACCGCGGCGAACAGGGTGTAGGCGGCCATCACCGTCTTGCCGACCAGCGCGCCGGTCCACCAGTCGCCGGTGACGGCCATGCCGATCGAGGCTTGCTGCTCGGCCCCCAGCGGCATGTTGGCGTACACGTTGTGCGGCAGGAACGTGATGCGGTCGATTTGAAAGAACTCCTTGGGGCCTTGCAGATGATATTCGCGGACGTCAAAGTCGACCGGCGGCAGCATGGCGCCGAGCAGCAAGAGCACCGCAACGGGCGCGGCCAGCCACAACCACCGTGGCGAGAGGATCGAGTCTTCGGGCGGAGCGGATTGATCGGCAACTTGAATGTTTCGCCGCAGAACAACCATCGCGGCAACAAGCACCATCACCGCATAACTCGCCCAAAACCACCGCGACTGCGTCGACCAGAGCGTACCGACGGCGAGCATCACCAGCGAATTGACTTGCAGACCGATCGCCGCCGACAGGGCGAATTGCTCCAGCCGCGTAAAGCGATCGGCCACGCGCAACAACTCGAGCACGATGCGGCCAGCAGCAAGTGCCACGACGATGATGCCGGCAGCAGCCAGCAGAATCGGCAGCCGGTCGAACAGGCCTGCCTGGCCGGGGTCACCGAGCCAGGCGCCGAAGATAAACGGCAACTCGGCAAGCAAGCCGTACACCTCCCAGCGGCGAAACGAGTGGCCGAGCTTATCGGTGAGAGATTTGATTTCGCTCAGATGGAACAGCACAGCGTAGGCGGCCAGCATCGCCACGGCTGCGATGACCTGCCAGCGCAGCTTGACAGCAGGCGGCTGTTGCATAGTCGAGTTGCGTTTGCGTCGGCTCAAGGTCCCATCCTACGTTGGTTTCGCCGTCGCGAGGCAAAGGCGGAATCAGCCTATCACGTTGTGTGAACCGTGACAATTGAATGACTTAGCCATGTTACCAAACCGTCGTCGTCGGGCATCGACGCTTGCCGTTATTGTCGCGTGGCGTTATGCTTGGCGGTATCATTCGGAGCTTGTAACAATGCCGGCAAAAAAACTTGCGCCCATTCATCCCGGAGAGATCCTGCTGTTGGAATTCTTGGAGCCGCTGGGCGTCAGCCAGTACCGGCTCGCCAGGGACATCAACGTGTCGCCGCGTCGCATCAATGAGATCGTGAAAGGCACCCGGTCCGTCACCGCCAACACGGCGTTGCGGCTGGCAAGATACTTCTCGACCTCCGATCGCTTCTGGCTGAATCTTCAGTCGCATTATGATCTGGAAACGGAACGCGATCGTCTGGGGGATGCTATGAACAAAGAAGTCCGGCCGTTTGCCCATGCGGATGGCTGATTTAATTTGGGGGCGGTCTACGATGAAGTTTTGCATCCAGGCGCATGCTATGGCCTATTCAGAACAATCGGCAATCATCAAGGATGGCCTGTACTACGGGTACACTCAGAATAATGGGGGCGGCGTCTGGGTCGCCTATGATCGAGAATACGGGCGCGCCTACTTTCGGTCATCCCCACGTTGATTGCCATCACAACGGCAAAGGCGCTCGGGCGGCCTTCGCGAGGCACAGGCGGAAACAGCGTGACAATTGAGCAAGCGATTGTTAAAATCCTGGGTATGGATACCGTCTACGTCGAGACTTCGATCGTCAGCAGAGATGGTTGGCGATGATACACAAGCTGACGGATGATCCTATACTCGACGAGATCCACCGAACCCGCCGCGAAATGTCGGATAAGTTCGGCGGCGACTTTGTTGCCATGCTGGACGACGCACGCCGTCGGCAAGAGGCGTCAGGCCGGCCTATTTGGAAGCCGAAGCGCGAAGAACAAAAGGACAAGAACAATGCGTCGGCGTAACATTCCATGATCGACGATCACGAGAAAATGGGAGCATTCGCCCGCGAGGTTCGGTATCTCCGCTGGGCCGTTATTGCGCTAACGGTGATCGTAGTGTTCGGCATGGCCGACAAGCTGATGCGACTGCTGGAATTCTTCCTTCCCCTCAACCCGCCGCCCCACCAACCGCATCACCACCACCAAAACCGCCAGCCCGACAAGCAGCAATACCCAAGCCGGTACGCCCCAGCCGACTGGCCAGCAGCAGACCACTGCCGAGACCGCACCGACCAGCAGCGCATAAGGCATCTGCGTCCGCACGTGCGCGATGTGCGGGCAACCGCTGGCGCGCGATGACAGTACCGTGGTGTCCGACAGCGGCGAACAGTGGTCGCCGAAGATCGAGCCGGCCAGCACGCTGCCGATGGTGGCCAGCATGACCGGCGCGGATGCCTCCGCGGCGCTGCTGCCGTTGATCGCCTGCCACGCCAATGGAATCGCGATCGGCATCAGGATCGCCATCGTCGCCCAACTGGTGCCGGTGCAGAAGGCGACCAACGCCGCACACAGGAACACGATCAGCGGCAACAGGCTCGCCGGCAGCGCGTCGCCCAGCAT
>JBGTJT010000048.1:0-4447 GCA_041744995.1 Pirellulales bacterium
ATCTGCGGCGTGACGATTTGCGATTCGCCCGGTCGCTCCCCTGCATCGGAACTCGCATCGCCAGACGCTTCGTAGCTTGCCCGTTCCGGCGACACGGGCGTCGCCGAGACATCGGGCGCCGCCACGGCGAAGCGGTGCAACGTCTGCAACAGAAACACTAGTCCCAGCAAGCCGGCGAGTCCGAATACGACGACATTCAGTAGAATCATAAAGGGATAGTTCGTCGTGCAGATGCTGAAAAACGCGACAATCGTACCAAACGACGCCAGTACCGCAAGGTTGACGCCGAGTGCCGCGATGAGCAATTTGAGTACCGGCTGAATCGTCAGCCGCGACCCGACCAAAGCGTTGAAGACGTACAGCGAAGGAAACGTCACGATCAGTGTTAGCAAAAACAGCAGCGGAACTTTGACCATCGTGGCGACCAGTTGCTTGGGAACGCAGAACATCGCGCCGCCGACAGGCAAGCAATAGAGATCGTCCGTGGGGAGTTCATTGAACCGCAAAACGGCGAAGCTGCCCATGCAAAGGCCGTAGAATAACGCCAGCACGACGATCATGAACGTCAATCGGTATAACCGAATCGGAATCGTGCCTTGACTCAGCGCGGAGACCGAGGTCGCCTCGCCGCGAAGCACGCGATCGAGTTCTTTTAACGCGGACAACATGCTGCGACTCCAGATGGCGGCGTGTGACGGGGGTAACCCCCATCGTAACTGGGGCGAGCCGACTGGGCGAGCGAATTGAACACGATCTTTTTCGTGCATTTGCCGCCGCCGTGCTCTATAATCGGCGAATCCCTCCCTATCCCGTTCTCACAGCGAGGCCCACCCATGTCGACCAACTATCTCACCCGCCGTCGTTTCTTGGCCACCACCAGCACCGCCGCGGCGGCGACCCTGCTCGCGCCGAGTGTCTATGTTTCCGCCGACGAACCAGACAACTCCGACAAGCTGAATCTGGGAATCATCGGCGCCGGAGGCCGTGGCGCGGCCAATACGGGCGGAGTGGCCGGCGAGAACATCTACGCCTTGTGCGACACCAATCCCGACGCCTTGAATCAGGCCAAGAATCGCTTCCCCAAGGCCAAGGCGTTCAGCGATTGGCGCGAGCTGCTGGCCGATTCTGCCATCGACGGTGTGGTGATCAGCACGGCCGATCATCATCACGCCCCCGCGGCGCTGGCGGCGATGCGGGCGGGGAAGCACGTCTACTGCGAGAAGCCGCTCTCGCACACTGTTCGGGAGGCCCGGCTGATGCAGGACGAATACATCAAGCGTCGCGGCCAGATCGCCACACAGATGGGCACCCAGATCCACGCCGAGCCGAATTACCGCCGCGTCGTCGAATTGGTGCAGGCAGGCGCGATCGGACCCGTGACCGAAGCCCATGTGTGGTGTAACCGCTCGATCAATGCGGTCGGCATGGCCGAACTGGCCGAGCAGCCGATTCCCGCGGGCTTCGATTGGGACGCGTGGCTCGGCCCGGCCGCCATGCGTCCCTACAACAACGGCTACTGGCATGGGGGCAACCTCAACTGGAACCGCCGCTGGGAGTTCGGCAACGGCGTGCTGGGCGACATGGGCAGCCACCTGATCGATCTGCCGTATTGGGCATTGAACCTCAAGCGGCCCACCAGCATCGAGTCGATCGGCCCTACGGCCGACGAGGTGGCTTGTCCGCCGTGGCAGCAGGTCACATGGGAGCACCCAGCCCGCGAGGGAAACGCCGCCTGGAGCAAGCCGACCAAAGTCGTCTGGTATCACGGCGGCGAGGGAATGAAACGCCGTAGCGACTATTTGCAACCCAAGGTCGGCGGCGATACGGATATCAACTCCTGGGGCATCGGCGTGGCATTTGTCGGCGACGAGGGAGTGCTGGTCGCCGACTACAGCAAGCTGGTGCTCAGTCCAGGCGAGAAGTTCAAGGACTACCAGCGGCCGGAACAAACCATTGCAGCTTCCGTCGGCCACTACAATGAATGGATCCAGGCGGCCAAGGGCGGCAATGAGGCGCTGTGCAACTTCGACTACTCCGGCGCACTGATCGAGCACAATCTGCTGGGCAACGTTGCGCATCGAGCGGGCAAGAAGCTGGAATGGGACGCCGAGAAGTTCCAAGCCACCAACTCGCCCGAGGCGAACGCCTTGTTGACGAAAGAGTACCGAGACGGATGGGGGGTTTGATTTTGGATTTCAGATTTCGGATTTCAGATTGACAGCCAGGAAACTTGCACGATGAAACTTTTATCGACCTTTAGTTTAGCTTTGTCCTTCACGTTTGCTTCGCTCGCTACTGTTTTGGCCGACGAGCCGGTCACCAAGGCGTTTGTCGACGGCAACGAGGCCGGCTGGGTTGCCCTTGGCGAGGACGACTTCGAGCACGTCAACAGCAATCCGGATACTTGGAAGTTCCATGCCGACGGCCTGATTGAATGCACCGGCCAGCCGATTAGCGTGATCAAGTCGAAGAAGCCGTACACCAACTTCGAGCTGGTCTGCCAGTGGCGGCACCTGAAGAACGCCGGTAACTCCGGCATCTTCGTGTGGGCGATACCCGAGTCGCTGGAACGTCTCAAAGGCCCCGGTCTGCCGCACGGCATCGAGGTGCAGGTGCTTGATCTCGGGTATGCCGAGCACTACGAAAAGCACCATAAGAAGAAGGCCGACTGGTTCACCTCGCACGGCGACGTGTTCCCAGTCGGCGCGGCCGATATGAAGCCGTTCCCGCCGGTCGCCCCCGATGGCAAGCGAAGCTTCCCCAGCAAGGAGACGACCAAGGGCGTTGGCGAGTGGAACCACTACTACATCCGGGCGATCAACGGCGAGGTCCGGCTGTGGGTCAACGGCGAAGAAGTCTCCGGCGGCACCGACTGCAAACCGGCGACCGGGTTTCTGTGCCTGGAATCGGAAGGCTCGCCGATTGAGTTTCGGGGGCTGAAGATTCGGGAACTGCCGTGATCCAAACGCGCAAAACAGCTATAATGAGAGCAGTTCATGCCCCAGATTCTCAGGAGTTCCGAAATGTCTGAACCGGTTATGCCGCATGACTTGAATGTCTACATCCAGCAAAAGGTTGCCCAAGGCGACTTTCAAAGCCGGGACGAGTTTTTTGTCGCGGCAGCGACCGTCTATCGTGATATGGAGGAGCGGCACGAACAACTCAAACACGACATCGCGATCGCGCTGGAAGAAGCCGAGGCGGGCCTTGACGTGCCGTTCGATGTCGAGAGTATCGAGAGTGAACTTCGTAAGCGATTCGAGCAGCGAACCCCACAACTGTAATGGCTGTCGTCAAGTTGCTTCCCGCGGCCCGCGAAGACCTGGACGGCATCGCGGACGAAATCGCTGACGCTAGCGGTAACGTCGAGCTCGCGGTTGGTTTCGTGAGACGTATTCACGCCCGGTGTGAACTTCAAGCAACGCGTCCGCTGATCGGAGAGTTGCGACCTGAACTGGGGCCGCGAGTGCGTCAGTGCTTCGTTGGAAACGACATCGTGTTCTACGAACCCATTGAGAACGGCATCCGCGTTCTGAGGGTGATTCACGGAAACCGTGAAATCCCCAAAGCTTGGCGACGCAAGCAGCGAGATTGATGTTGATTCGCTCAAGCGCGAACTGCGACAACTGTTCGATGCCGACAGATAACTGCGCATCGCTACTTTTGGGATGCGGTGCTGAATACGGATTACGGTCATCACTCATATGACACGTTCCTCTTTCGGCGCTTGACAGCTCCCCAGCTCCGCGGCGATCAACCCAATCGCCCCGGCCACCGCCGCCGAGGCCATGCTGGGCAGGTCGCGGCGATCGCCGGCGACTTGCTGCGGGGCCAGCGGGATGTGCAGGAACAGGCTTCGCGTGGGCAACTCCATCTGGTGCGCCAGGTGCATCGACCAGTAGAGGCAGGCGTTGCACAGGAACGTGCCGGCGTGGAACGAGACCGTGCTCGGCACGCCCTGGGCGTTCAGCTTGCCCGCCATTTCCGCCAGCGGCAGCCGCGAGCGGTAGGCGGGCGGGCCGTCGGCGGCGAGGATGCTTGCCCCGTCGGGATAGACAATCGGCCGGCCGGCTTCGGATTGCGAAACGTCCCGCCCATTGTCGACATGGCCGCGGACATTCAGCGCCACGGCCTCCAAGGCGATACGTGATGCTCCAGGCGCCTGGCCCAGATGGATCGCCAGCCGCGGGGCCGCCTCCAGATCGCGAGCCAACAGGCTGCGAATCTTGCTGAAATCGACCGGGTACTTCCGCGTCACCAGTTGCAGCTCGGGCGGCATGTGCCGAGTCAGTTCCACCAGCGCCAGCCAACTGGCGTTTTCCGACCACTCGTCGTAGGGTTCGAAGGCGGTAACCAGAATCGTCGACATCGGCAAAACCTTTCAGCACCAAGAACGCAACAGCGAACATGCATTCGCTCAATATAGCTTAGATTCGCGAGGTTGCGC
>JBGTJT010000049.1:0-11972 GCA_041744995.1 Pirellulales bacterium
GAACCCAACGCCCGCGCCGACGCCAGCCGCAGGTCGGCGGGCGTGTCCGCGGCCAACAAGAGCTTGCGGAGCGGCTCGATTGCCGCTTGATCGGCAACCAAGCCCAAGGCGACAATAGCCAGCGCCTGCTGTTCATGGCTGGCCGCCGGGTCACTTAACCGGGCCGTCCAACGGGCGCGTATCGGCTGATAGTCCCAGGCGGCGAGTTGCGGTTCGACTAGCCGCGCCATCTTAATGCCATGCTTCTGGGCAGCCTCGTCGAGCGCTGCCGCGGCACTGGAGTCGTCGAACTCGATCAGCGCCAGGGTGGCCGCCTGCCGGATCACCGGATGCGTCTCGGGGGCCGATACCAAAGCCGACATGCTCTCGGCCGTGTCTTCCAGATCGGGCATGCCTTGCCGATGGGCCTCGGTCAACGCGAAGATCGCACGACGCTGATAGTCGAGTTCGGGTCGTGCCAACGCTTGCAGCCAGATCGACTTGAATTCCGGGAGAAACTGATGAATCTCCGCACGCTCTTCGAACGCCGGATCGATAGCCATGTCCGACTTGATCTCGTAAGAGAACGCCGCAGAGATCGACAGAAAACTCGCCGACAGCAGCCCAAGTCCTGGGACCATTCGATAGTTCAATATGCGACAAAACATGAACGGTCCCTATTCCGGACGAGTAAGCCGCCAGGTCTGGATGTGCAAGACGACCAACAGCAGCAGCGTCGCGCCGCCGATGATCCACCAATTGGCTGGCACCAGGTTGTAGTTTTCAAACCCTGGAGTTTCGATGATCGACAACGCCGCCAACATCGGATTGAAGCGCAACGCGTTTTCCACCACGGCGTGACCAAACGGCGCGTCGCGGCCAAGCCAGATGAGCGTGGTGCCGCCACAGAGGCCGATCAGGATCGCGTAGGCGGTGATTGTCGCCGGGGCCGTGCGGCGGAAAAAGCTGCTGATCGTCGTACTCAGGATGATCGCAAAGGCCGCGGTCAGGACCAATGAGAACAGCACGTACAGCACCTGCTGTCGCAGGATCGGCTTGATGACCATCATCAGGGCGTAACCCGGCAGCGTGGCTAGCAAGATTAACAGCATGGTCCAGGTACAACTAGCCAGCTTGCCGCGGATAATGGTGCCGGCGCTCATAGGGGTCATCCGCAGTAAGGTCCAACTGCCGACTTCATGCTCGGAACTGATCAGTCCGGCCGCCAGGCTGGGCGCGATAAACACAATCAGCGCCACTTGCAGCACGACCATGATGCCGCCGATCGTCTCCACGCCCCAGTCGAGCGTGCCGGCCGTAGCGACATAAGTAAGCCCCAGCGAAATCAACGCACATACGGCCACCAGACGCAGCATCCAATGCGAGCGGCCGAAACGGCGCGAACGGAATTCCTTGATCATCACCGGGTTGACCCAGCGGGCGATGGCGCTCTTGCGGCGTTGCGGATCGATCAGGTAAACCATTCGCCGCACGGCGCGGCCTCCGGCGCCGCGGTCGTCGGTGATTACGCCCTGGTCGCGGGGACGGTCGAACATCGTTTGCTTGAGGCGAACGATCGTGGCAATCATGAAGGCGGCAGTCGTCAACAAGGCAAGTACCATGAACCGCCAGATATCGCCCCCCTGGCTGAATATGCCTTGGGCGGCAATGTCTCGCTGCCCCAGCACGTCCATGACCGCTGGGATCGGCGATAGGGAACGGAGCCAAGTCGCCGCGTTTAGCAATAGTCCAGGAGGACGGCCTTGCATGAACTGATACGGCCCCAGACTCAACACGGCCATGGCGAGTACCAGGCCGTAGGTGATTCGCATCGCCGACACCGTCGTACTGGCGCGGCTGCTTACCAACAGCCCGAGCGCGGCATACTGCACGACGACTAGTAAGAGAATAAAGTACAACGCCCCAATGTCGCCGATCAGGTCGATGCCTCCCATCGCGTAGCAGGCCGCCGCGGCGGGCAGACTGACCACCAGCGGCAACACGGCGAATCCGACCACGCCTAGCAGTTTTCCGTAGTAGATGCCCCAATTCGTCAATGGCGAGTTGAGCAACAGAGCGAGCGTACCCTGAATTTTCTCGCGCACGATCGTGGTCGCCGGAAACACCGGCACCAGCAGCAGCATCGCCCCCAATAATCCGTAGCCGAACACGCGAAACACCTGCTCGGCCCGCTCGCCCGCCAGGTCGACGCGCGCATCGGTAGGCCAGCGAATCAGCACCAGCAGCGCAAAGACGAACGCAGCGCCAACTTGCATCGCCAACGCCCACCGCGTCCTTAGTGCGCCGATATACTCCCGCTGCACGATCGGATTGTTCATCGAGCCGCCTCCTGCTCCGCGGCGCCTTGGGCCACGATCGGCGGCGCGTCGTCCTGGGCGGTCGATTGCGTGATCGACAGGAAGGTATCCTCCAAATCGGTCTGCAACTCGCGGAACTGGCTGACGTCCACGCCGGCTTGAACGAGCCGAGCGAGAACGCTGGCCAGCGTCGACTCGTCGTCCTCCATGGTGAAGCGAACCGTCGAGTCCGCCGGCGAGGGCACCACGTCGCTGCTGGCTTCGATCTGATGGGTAAGCAACTCGACCGCCTGTTGCAAGGTATCAACGCCGGCGAGCTGTACTTCGATGGTGCGTCGCTGGCTCACCTTCCGCATGATCTCATCCAGGCTTCCATAGGCGCGCAATTTGCCATGCGTGATAATGGCAACCCGATCGCAAATGCGGGAGAGTTCCGGCAGGATATGACTGGTCACGATTAGCGTCTTGCCCATCGACGCTAGTTGTAACAGCAATTGCCGCATTTCGATCCGCGCTTGCGGATCGAGGCCGTTGGCCGGCTCGTCCAGGATTAACACCTCCGGATCGTGCAACAACGTGCGGGCAATTCCGACCCGCTGCTTCATGCCGTGGCTGAGGCTCTCCACGAACCGATCCTGCATGTACCGCGATCCGGAGATGTCGAGCACTTCGTCGATGCGACGGGTGCGCTCGCGCCGCGGAATCTGAAAGGCTGCTCCGAAGAAATCGAGATATTCGCGGACCCGCATGTTGTCGTAGGCCCCGAACGTGTCGGGCATGTAGCCGACCAGGCGCTTAATGCGGCGCGAATCCTGCACGCAGTCTGCTCCGGCGATGCTGGCGGTGCCGCTGGTGGGCCGTGCTTGACCGACCAAGATCTTGATGGTCGTCGTCTTGCCCGCGCCGTTGGGACCGATAAAACCCAGAATACGACCCCGCTCCAGCGAGATCGACAACGATTCGAGGGCAGTGAAATCGCCATACTTCTTCGTGAGGGCGTTGGTGACGACGACAGGTTCGTGTTGACTCATTTCCGACTTTCTCTTGGCCGCGGAACGGTTCTACTTGGATACGGTACTTCGCGAGACAACCTCGCCGCGTAGTTGCAGGCGGACGTCCTCGATTGTCCAACCCGTGGCGGAAATACTATCGCTGGCTTCGCCCGCGAACGCGCCGACCACCACGCCCAGCACCAATCCGCCTTGTTCATCGACTTGCAACGCGGCGGGGTTATTCAGTGCGATGGCGATAGTTCCGACGGGACTGGAGCGGTTGGCCACCTCAATCGGCTCGCCGTTCTCCAGGCCATAGATAGTCAGTTCGCGTCCCGGTGCGTTGATCGACACCGTCAGGGTCGCATCGCTTAATTCGAGCGGAAGCACGCTTTGGGGCAACTGAAAGCGAAGATAGGTCTCGGTCTCCTTGGTGACCGGTCCGATCCAGGCCTTTCGAACGTTGTCATAAGTCGGCGCAGCCGATTGTTTGCCCGGCGCCGCCACGGTTCGATAGGGTAGAAAACTAGCTGCAATCAAAACTTGCTCGCCGGGCGGCGTCGGTTGCAGTGAAAGTGAAATGGAAACCAACGCCGCGCCAGTCCGTTGGGCGTCCTCCGGCGTGATGAAGTGCATGTCGAGCGGATCGGTCCATAGGTAAAGTTTGGGCTGCTGGGGAAAGTAGCCCGTGCGTTCCGGCGGATTGAGTATGTCGCCGAGCAACGCGGACCGACGTCGGCGGCGATCGTCGACCATTGCCGCGCCGGCGAACTGGCCGCTAGCAAGCACATCGGCGGGCGCGGCCGAAAAGCTATTCGCGTCGCCCAGTCGAACGGCGGTCCGCGCACTCGAACTCGTCACGATCACGCCGTCGGAGAGTCCCTCGAACGGCCCCGCCTGGATCCTGCCTTGCAGCCCGCTAGGCCCAAACCGGGCCTCGGCACGGATCGGCGTGTCGAGTTGACCACTGTAGCGAAAAGGAAATACCGAAACACCCGCCGGCAAGCTGTAGTTTTCGTAGCGCCAAGCCGCGAAGTCTTGCCACGTCATGCGTGGATTCTTGCCGGCGGCGCCTAGTGATTCACTGTCGCCAAACAGTCCGCCCTGTTGCGCCCCCAGCGGACCATTAAAGGAATCAGGCACGTAAATCGCCATCTGCCCGTCGGCGGTCAGTTCCTGGTCGCCTGGCGCTAGATCCACGATTTGTAATGCTGCGACCGTCGGCGGCACGGCTTGTCGCGTCTGCCGTCCGAGCAGCACCAGGATCATGGCCGCGGCCAGCGCCGCGGCCGGGCCAAACCAGCCAAGCTGCGGCAGGCTGCCGCGCGAGAAGAACCATAGTCCCACGCCCAGCAAGGTCACGCAGTATAATCCCAGCACCACGGTCACGGTGGCCGGGCCGACAATCTGATAGCCGATCTCTTCGATCACAAAGCGACTTTCCGCCGCCTCACTCGGTCGCGGCACGACTTGCTCCTCGGCCAGCGTGCGGGCGAGATAGGCCAGCGGCTCGGTCGCCACCCATTGGGATCGCTTCGCCACCTCGGGATCGCGTCCGTCCGTTTCCACCCAGGGTCGATACCAGCCGCGAGGGCTGAGTGTCGTGATCAGCACCTTGCCCTGTCCGAACGACAGCCAATAGGCCGCCGGCCAATCGTTGATGGTGAAACTCGGCGTAGCCTCCGGCGCGACGACCCGCAGCAGTTCCACCGGTTCTTCGAAGTCCGCGGAGGAGGAGTAGCGTTGCGTGACCGATTCCACATCGGCCAGATCGACGGTGGTTAGATCGAGGCGATCGACCACCGTGGCGCGATACGCATCGCCCAGGATGGCCCGTGCTGTAGCAGGCTCGACCTTGTCGAGCATGAGCCACAATTTACCGCCGCCGAGCAGCCATCGCCGCACGGCGGCCAGCCCAGCGGGATCGTCGCGAATCTCGTCGCCGGCAATTATCAGCAGATCCAAAGCGTCGAACGACTCGGGCGTCGGCGGCAACGCATCGGGCGTCAGATGCGGCACGAAGTTGGTGCCTCCGGCCGCCAGATTCATCGCGATGGCGGCGCGGCGAACTTCTTCTGCCTCGACGCCGCCGATAATGGCCGTCAGCGGCTGGGAACGCTGCAAGGCGATCAGCCCGCGACGAAACCGTTCGCCGCTGCGATCTTCAATCAACACGTCGCCGCGATCCTTTGTCCGCCAAAAAAGCAGCGTGCGTACGTGCAACTGCTGGGAGTCGGTGTCTTGATTGGCTTTGGCCGGAAGGTAGACCGGATATGATGTCGAGAGTTGGCTTCGGGGCGGAAGCCAGAACTGGCCCGCGTATTGTATGTGCGAAACGCCGTCAACGAAAAACGCCGGCAGCAGGGTCACCGCCTCGTCGGTCGGATTCACCAATTCGACCGCCACGCGGCCCCAATGGCCGGGTGCGAACATCTTGACGCCGGCGGCCCCGTCGGAAAGCAAGTAATAGGGCTCGGGCTTCTGGGAGCGTTGCGCGGTCGCCGTGGCAGGCAACATCGCAACGACCAGAGCAATTGCCAGACAGGCGCGCAACATCGAGTGATCCAACAGAAAAGGAACCGGCAAGCAAGCCAAGCCTTGATCGTAACGATTTCCGGCGATGGATGCCAGCGGCCGGGCGAATGCTAAACGGCAGTTGGTATATTGATGATCGAGCGGAGCCAGGCAAAATACTTGACTGTTGGGCCACGAACATTGTAGTGTACGCGTGTGACTATAACCAAAAGGAGTCTCAGTATGTCGGGAATTCACACGACTCTCGCCACGGCCCTGTTCATGTTATCGCTGTCGAGTGTGACGATCGCTGAGAGTCCAGCGAAACTGGACGAAGCACGGTTCGAGGATCTTCTCAAGGAACTCGCCCCGGATGAATCCACGCCGTGGCGGACGATTCCCTGGAAGACGTCGCTGCTGGCAGCGCAGCGGGAAGCCGCCGCCGACAAGAAACCGATTTTCATTTGGGCGATGGACGGCCATCCGTTGGGCTGTACGTGAAACAACGGTGTGCTCGACCGTGAGTCGACCTTCGCCCATCCGGAAATTGTCAAACTGCTCAAGTCGGAATTCGTGCCGGTTGCCCTGGATCAAGCGTATCAACGCCGGCAGCAAGATACCGAGGGGGAGTTTTACCGCAAGATCGCCAGCCAGGGGCCGCGCAACAACTTTCAGTCGACCACGCAAGGCTTCTATGTTGCCGAGCCGGACGGCACACTGTTGCTATACAACAACAATCGCGACCCCGACAAGGTCGCGCGGCTGATACGCGAGAAACTAGCCGGCTTCAAGGCAAGCCAGGCCGCGACGAAAGTCGTTGAGGCGATCGAACCCAAGCATGTGGATCCCAAGTACAATCCCCCACCGCCGGCAGGTGGAATCGTAGTCCGGGTGCGGGCAAAAGTACTGGACGGCTACCGGCCGCCGGAGAATCGCTGGGAGGCGATTTTCCAGAACGCAGTCTCGCGCGACAACCTCTGGATCACGCAAGCGGAACATGTGGCACTCGTCGAGGGAAACCTGCCCGAGAGTCTCAAGACGAGGATGGCGCGGTTTCATCTGGTCGACAACACGCGCGGCGAGCCGCCGATGTGGCAGGTCGACGAAGTGCGCGGCCTGGATTGGACGCTGAAAGACGGCAACCTGAGCGGACATGTTCATCTGGAAACCACGGACGCCGGCCGCGGCTATCGGGCGAACATCCTCGGCAAGATCGAGACCCACGACGGCAAAATCACTCGATTCGATGTGGTCGCCTTGGGCGAGTTCTGGGGCCAGGGGTCTTATACGAGGGGCGCGCCGGAGGGGAAATTCCCCCTGGCGGTCACGATGACCCTTGCCGACGGCGACGATGTAGCGGACGCCATTCCGCCGCAAGGCTCCCGTGGTTGGGTGCCCGGTTATATCCGCGAATAGGTGTTTGACTCAAAATTATTTGCTCCCTTCCAAAATTTGAGCTAAAATCCGTACTTACTTGAATCCAGCATCCGTGCCGCGTCATTCCGGCGGCGGCGCCCCACCTAAATTCCTACCCGTGAACCATTGGAGCAGACATCGTGGCCCAATCCTTGCAGCACAATCGTCGTGAGTTCTTGAAGACAGGCGCCGCCGGCATGGCGGTGCTTTCGACTGGCGTGTGGACCAGCACGGCGCGTGCCGAGTCGAAAGCGGCCAACGAAAAGCTAAACATCGCCTGCATCGGCACCGCCAACCGAGCCGCGGACGACATTAATGGAGTCAAGGGCGAGAGCATCGTGGCGCTTTGCGACGTCGATTCCAACTACCTTGAGCGGCAGGCGGCCAACTTCCCCGGTTGCCGCACATATCGCGACTATCGCGAATTGCTCGACAAGGAAGCCGGCAAGATCGATGCAGTAGTGATCGGCACGCCCGACCATCAACATGCCCCGGCTGCAATTCGGGCAATCAACGCTGGAATGCACGTCTACTGTGAAAAGCCGCTGACCCACACCGTGGCCGAGGCCCGCATCCTTGCCGAGGCGGCCAAAGCCAAGGGGGTCGCGACACAACTGGGCACGCAGATTCATGCTGAAAACAACTACCGGCGCGTGGTGGAGGTTATTCAGGCAGGAGTCATCGGCGACGTAACGGAAGCGCACGTGTGGGTCGGCAAGCACTGGGGCGGCGGTACACGCCCCGAGGGAGGCCAGGAACCGCCGGCCAACCTCGATTGGGATCTATGGATTGGCCCCTCGCCTGAGCGCCCCTACTTTGCCGGGCGATACCATCCGGCCAACTGGCGCCGCTGGTGGGACTTCGGCCAAGGAACGCTCGGTGATATGGCGTGCCATTACATGGACTTGCCATTTTGGGCGTTGGCGTTGCGGCATCCAACCAAGTGCTCCGCGGAAGGACCGGAGCTAAGTGACGAAACGTGCCCGCTGGGGCTGACGGTCCATTATGAGTTTCCGGCGCGGGATAAATTTCCGGCCTGCAAACTCACCTGGTACGACGGCAACATGATCCCGCGCGAAGTGGCCGGCGAGCGAGTTCCCAGCAACGGCGTGATGTTCGTCGGCAGCGAGGGCAAGATGTTTGCCGATTACGGCAGTTACCGCCTGTTCCCCAAGGAAAAATTCGAGAACTTCCAGCCGCCGGAGCAAACGATTCCCGCCTCGATCGGCCACCATGCCGAATGGATCAAGGCTTGCAAGGACGGTTCGCCGACCACTTGCAACTTCGATTATTCAGGCGCCTTGACCGAAACGGTGCTGTTGGGCAACATCGCCTATCGTACGGGCGAGTCCCTCGATTGGGACGCCGCGAATCTCAAAGCGACCAACGTCCCTGCCGCTGACAAGTACATCCGCAAGGAGTACCGCCCAGGGTGGGAAGTGGCGTAAGCAATACAACCTCGCAGCGCAAGCAAGTGGGCCGGCGGCTGCGCCGGCCCGCTTTTTGCGCGAATGATGGATCAGGAAGTCGTGGAGAGACAGTGAAGCACCAGGATGACCACCTCCACACTGGCACACGGCGATTGACGTCGCTCGCACGGCCGAGGGCGGCCATGCTACGTTGCGGAAGCTGCTAGCTTCCGCAGCGACTATTCGCCGTCAACGTATTTAATCTGAATCTTCACGTTCGGCAGTTTCATCTGCAGGGCGGCTGCGCCTTGCTCGGTGACGGCCGTTCGCGTGACGCTCAGATCCTTCAACGATTCCAACCCCGCGAGGTGCTCGAGTCCCGCGTCGGTGACCGCGGTGGAGCCAATATGCAGATACTCCAAATCCTTCATATTGGTGAGATGCTTAAGCCCCGCGTCGGTCAGTTGGGTGTTGTCGAGATTGAGCCACTTGAGCTTAGTCAAGCCGGCCAGGTGCGCGACCCCCTCGTCGGTCAGCGCCACCCGCCACAGGTTCAGCTTTTCCAGGTTCTTTAATTGGCCGACGTGCTTCATGCCGTCGTCGAAGATCTGGCTGTCTTCGCTGATGTCGAGTTCCACTAGGGCCGGCACTTCCACGAGATGCTTCAGTCCTTCGCTGCTGACCGCCGACTTGGAAATACGCAGCTTCTTCAGCCGCGGCAACTGCTTGATCACGGCCAAAGCGTCGTCGCCGACGAGTGTCTGGGCAAGATAAAGTTCTTCCAAGTTGTCCAGTTCGGTGAGCTTGGCGAGACCTTCTTCGCTAATCCACAGATAGTCGAGCATCAGCGCCTTGAGGTTCTTCAGCTTGGCAACGTCGGCCATGGCGTCGTCGTCGACGGTGGTGGCGCCGCTTTGGCCGTTGAGTCGCAGCGCCCGGAGTTGGTCTAGTCCGGTCAAATGGCGGACGCCCTCGTTGCCGACGGGGCAGCCGCGGGCGTCGATGTTTTGCAACGTGCGGATCGAACCGAGCGTCTTGAAGCCCGCGTCGGTAATTTTCGTGTCGTTGAGCAACACCGAACGCAACTTCGGCAGCTTGGAAAGGGGCGCCAAGGCCGCGTCGTCGGCCTCGGTGCCGCGGAAGCTGACTTCGATGACGTGGCCGTCGCCGTCGCGTTTGACGTCGCTGGCGGTTTGTTCCCAGTCAGCCTCGTCCTCAGCGGCAAGTTGATTCGGTGCGCCGTGAGCCAGGAGTAGCACCACAGCAAGCATCGGAAGAATCTGTCCAAAAGGGCGTTGCATTGCGGCTCCGGTAATATGAGCGGGTTGCGTGATCAGTGAACAAACAATTATTGTCGTCCGACGAGCAACAATATTCAACAGTCTTCCGAGCAGTTCCAATCGAAGCTTTCCATTCTTGCCCGACAGTTTCCGGCGTGATACCAAATGTTGCGGGAAAATGTCTGTCTGGCCGTAGCGGAAGTGACTTTGGCCGTTGTCGATTGAACAGGGGCCGCCCAGCCGATTCCAGCTTGGGTTGCCGAAAAAGCTTGACGCATTGGGTTGTCATCGCGTAGGCTAGTTGTGGGCTTTCTCCTTTTCGACTCGCGTAGGAATACCGTTTCGGTGATCAACCCAACTCGATTGACAATTCGATTGACCGCGATGGCGTGCCTGCTGCTAGTTCCAACCCAAGCGGTAATCGGTAGCTGTGGCATCTGTTGGCTGATGGCCGAAGTTGCCCCACGGCCAGACGTTGAGTTATGCCATTGTTGCGATTTCATGTCGCCCGACTCCGACCCGAATACGACCGGGGAGTCAGCCGGCAACGAGCCTATCCCGCTGCATCCGGCCGCATGTGTTTGCAAGCCGTTGATCGTATTGCATCGCAGCGGTGACTTCGACACCTCCTGCCAGGCTGCTTGCCATGCTAGCTTTGGTCTGTCGGCGAATAGTCTAGTCGCGCCCGCGCCTGACGCTGCTGCAATCATCGCTACGGCGGAATCTCCTTCGCAGAGCGCCCCGCTTAACGCGCTCACCTGCCGGCTGTTGCTCTAATAGCCTTCTGGGCCAAAACATCATTGCGCCGTCGTTGCTGCGCGCCGATTGAATATCTGTGTGCGCCGCGTCCGACACGCGGGCAATGATGTTTTCCGGCCGCCCCTGCTGTTGTGCAGGCGTCGCGCGGCTGATTATCACTTCAGGAGTTTTAATATGATTCGCAGAGCGTTTTTCCCGTTGCTTGCTGCTGCCGCAATGTCGCTGGTGGTGTGCCCCAGCTTCGCCGAGGAAGTGGTCTACACGGAAATCATGGTCGAGAAGATGTGCTGCAAGGGCTGCGCGCAGAAGATCGCTAGCAAGCTCTACACAGTTCGCGGCGTGAAGGAAGTGCGGGTGAATATCCCGCAGAAAAAGGTGTTCGTGTATCCGACGCAGTCGGCCAGCCTTTCGCCCAAAGCTGTATGGGAAGCTGTTCTAGCGGGAGATGACAATCCGCTGCGGTTATCCGGACCGCAAGGAACCTTCACCCAAAAGCCACAGATCTAGTTTTCTTAACACTATCATCAACGAGGATCGTTTCATGTTGTTACCTAAAGCGGGTTTCACGGCCGCCGCGGTGATTCTTTTGACAATCGCCGCGGGCTGCTCTCGACAGAGTTCCGAAAGTGCTCAGAATCCAGTGCCGGCGGATTTCGACGTCAGCCGTTATCTGCTCAGCGAGGAACCGGCCGGCGCGATGGGCGTGATTGAAGCTCGCGAGAAAACGCAGAACGACGAGCCCGTCGTGCTGGTGGCCCGCATCGGCGGCAGCAAGACACCATGGATCGACGGCCGCGCCGCGTTCATGGTGATCGACGCCGGCATGATCCTCGTGGCCGACGGAACGGATGCGGCCGAGGGCGAGATTTGCCTGGACAGTTGTTGCGCGTCGTTGCTGACCGATTGCACGACGCTGGTCAAAATCGTCGACGCCGAGGGCAAGGTCGTTCCGGTCGATGCGCGTCAAATGCTTAAGGCGGACGTCAACGACATGATCGTGATTCGCGGCAAAATCACCCGCGACGAGGAACAAGGCACCTTTGCGGTGCTGGCCGATGGAGTTCATGTCCGACGCTAGTAAAGGTAGCCATGCGAAGCTTGTTTCGACTTAAACTGTTGCCGTGGGAATATGGCGTGCGAAATTTGTTTCGCCGCGCCTCGCGGACCCTGCTGACACTGGGCGGAATGACCATCGTAATTCTGCTGGTGCTAATCGTGGTCGCGTTCATCCGCGGGCTGGAGTCATCTTTGGCGGCCAGCGGCGACGAAGACGTGGTGCTGGTCTACTCGATCAGCTCGGCGGCC
>JBGTJT010000050.1:0-1824 GCA_041744995.1 Pirellulales bacterium
GGCGGCGGGCGGCTGGGACGCATACGAAGCGCCCTCCGGAATGCCGCTGCTGCAATTGATCGCCCAACCACAGCCTTGGGACGCAGTGCGGTTTTGGCTGTGCGACTTGGCCGAAGAGTTGAGTGCGAGCCTTGAAGATGGGTCGATGCCGGCGGTGCTGGAGCTGGATCGCGTCTGGATCACGGCCGAGGGTCGCGCCAAACTGCTCGACTTCCGACCGCCGCAGTTGAACGCCAAATCGGATGAGACCGACTCATCCAGATCTGGCGAACCCACCGCCAGCGATGCGGCGATCTTGCTGAAACGCCTTGCGATCACTGCCCTGGAGGGGCCGATTGTTTCCGCAGAAGAAGCTCAATCGCGCGACGTGGAAGTTCCGATTCCTGTCTCCGCTCGTGAAGTGATCAACAAGCTCGGTCCATCGGCCGAGCCGTCGATTCCCGTGTCCGAGTTGAAGCGGTTCAAAACGCAAGCTGCGTCTGTTTCGCAGGCGAAACGCGCCGCCGTGTTGGCTGTGTGCTTCGCTGTGCCGTTGGCATTCGCAGCACTGCTGACGACGTTTTACTGGATCGAAGCGCGAGTGCTCCGGGAACATCCGGAACTCGGCGAGTTGGTAGGCTATCTGGAACTGTACCATTCGTTCGACGAACAAGACTCTCGGCGCACGGCGATCGAGGTCATGGTCGCCGACAAGTTTCGTGAGTTGGTCGAAGACTCCGACGTCTGGTCGAAAACGAGCGTCGAGCAATTTCTCAGTCACGTCGGCGGACGTCAGTTGGTCGAGCGCATGGTCGAGTCGCATCCGAATCCAACCGGCGCGCAGGTCGGCAACGCTTTCGAGCTACTGGCACCGTCGTTCCATGAGATTCACTTGGCAACGACCGAGTTTTATTCCGCTCGACTGCCGATCGTATTTCTCGCCCTGAGTGCGGTGTTCGTCGTTACGTTTGTCATGCTACCTAGTTTCCTAACGGTTATGCTCATGGGCAACTCACTGCTGTTGCGATGGCTGGACATCGCGATCGTCACGAGAACCGGCGAGCCTGCGTCGCGGTTGCGCGTCCTCTGGCGCAATACCGTGTTTTGGTCATTGGCGTTAATAGCGCTCGGCGTATTCATCGGCGTGGCCGCTTTCGGCCGCAGAACGTTCGCCCTGACGCTACTGATTGTTTGGATCGCTGGGACGTTGGCTGCCGAACGCGGTCTGCACGATCGCCTGGCCGGCACGTGGCTGGTGCCGCGCTAGTTTTCGCTCGCAGGGTGACTCCCGGCCGGCATCCAAATGTTCAGCCCCATTTTTTGGAAAATCTCTAACAAAGCACTAGATTGTGATGCCCAACTTCTTAGCGCGTTCGCGTAAGCCACGTTCAAAGTACACGAAGGGATATTCCTTGGCGTCGGGATTCTTGCGAGCCCATAGGAAGGTGCTCTTCACCAAGTCGAGTGGCAGTTGATTGTTGGCGACTTTAGTGACGACCATTTGGATAAACGCGAACTCCTCGGGCCGACGTGCCTTGAGCCCGCTTTCTAACTGCTGCTGAAGGTTCGCGACCTCCACACCCGCAGCCGGCACATCCAGAAGACTGGAACCCGGCCATCCGCATGTCAACGCGCAGGCGAGCACCATCGCGGTAAATAACTTCCGCATCGGATTCTCCTTTCGTGTCGCGCGGCATGCGCAACAGTCCGGAAATGACCGGCAGGCCCACCAAACGGAGCCGTCACAGGCCGAAGCCCAACGGGGATGATGCTGCACGGAGGAAGCACATCGCCTTGCACGGCCCGTGGGGTCTGCAACCACTTCCCCGGCTAGAGCCGCTGCCC
>JBGTJT010000051.1:0-1875 GCA_041744995.1 Pirellulales bacterium
GCCAGCCGCCCCAGCGCGTCCATGCGAAACACCACCTGCTCCAGCGAGCCGGGCGGCATGGTGCGAACCAGCAGGACGTCGGCCGTGTGCAGAGCGACCGGGCCGCTGTTAGCCTGCACGCTGTCGATTTGCACGCCGCCGGCTGCAATCGTCGAAGCAAGATCGCGAAACGTGACGGCGGTCAACTCGTGCCCTGTCGCTGCGCGGCGCAGATCGTGGAAATACCAGCTTTCGGTCGAACCGAGCAGTGCGATTCGCATGGCTTTAAGGGTGGTGATAGGTTTAGGATTTTGAACAAGAGGGAACAGGGAGAACGAAGGGAAGGATGCTTTGTTGTCTCCTTTTCACTCAGTGTACTTATAGCTAGCTATCAGCTATTAGCTATCAGCTATCAGCAAGGAAAAAATGCGGTTCCTGGTTGCTGACGGCTGATGGCTTGCGTCGCCGCCATTGTAGTTGTTGAGTGTTGTTAGCGACATACACAATGAAACTACTGAAGTTGCCTTCTCAGGCAACAGAGCGGATCAGAGTCAACAGAGTTTGATTCCTCTGTTCTCTCCGTTGCCTTCTGTTCCAACTGCCTTGAAGCATGGCCTACATTCCAAACGAGCGCTGGATGACATCCGGCTTCAATTCGCCGAATACGAATTGGTTGCCGGTGTCGAGATTGCACAGCCGCACCACCGCCGGGCTGAACAAGTGGGGGTCGACCTGGTAGAAGTCGTGGCCGTAGCCGGCGAAAATCTCTGCGAACGGCCGCCCGTGATCGGCCGAGGCGTTGCTGGGAATCCGCGGCCCCACGGCTTCAAGCAGGTCGTCGTCGCCATGCACCCAGAGCGTGACCTCTCCGCCGTACAGAATTGCGTCGTTGGTCCGCCCGATGCCGGAGAGATCCTCCCGCGCGACCGGCGGCAGCGGGGCGACGCCGTAGCCGCTGGCGACCCGGTCGATCTCGAAACCGAGTTCCACCAGTTTGTGCATCGCCGTTTCGATGCTGCGGGCGACCACCTGCACGTTGCCCGCCTGGCTGCTGGTTGGAGCCAGCAGCACGATCAGATCGCGGGGCGCCACGCCGCAGGCGGCGGCCAGTTCGTCCAACACCGGCGCGGGGGGCAACTTGCCGGTCTCGAGCACGCCGACGGCGACCCGTGCCATTTCGTTGTGGCCGACCTGTTCGAACAGCCGTTCGCGATTGGCGGCCGCCCGCATCGGGCCGGAACCCATGGCGAAGAACTCGTGCCCCTTGACCTCCCAGCCGGCGTACTGCGAAGCAAGGCAGGCGGCGATCGGGGCGTCGGTCGTTACCTGGACGGCCAGTTGCGTGCCGAATCCGTCGCGGGCGGGCACGAACTCCACCCGTCCCAGGCCCGACATGCAGACCATCGCCAACTGGCGGCCCGCTTCCAGTCCGCCCGGCACTTCGATGCCGCAGTCGACCAGCAGCGTACCGGCGAGGGTCTTGGTGGTCGCGATGCGGAGCGACTCCACCGACTCGACCATGTGGCGGCAAATTTCCAGGGCGCGTTCGTTGAGATACACAGGGCGAGTCGGCGGGAAGGGTGGTGCAAAAAGGGTAAGTCGGCTGCGGACTGAAGCAGCAAGGAATTGCGAGGTGCAACCCTTCTCCCTCGGGGAGAAGGTGGCCGAAGGCCGGATGAGGGCGGCGTTGCTAGTTCGCCATGCCTTCTTGGTTTAGCGAATCGGCAGCGCTACCCTCATCCGTCTGCTGCGCAGCCACCTTCTCCCAGGGGGAGAAGGGTTCTACTTCACTCCGCTGAATTGTTACCAAAAACGGGAAATAACCATAATGCCGTACATCGCCGCGGCTCGCAATGGCGCGGGCACAGCGCCGGCACGGCGCGTCGGGCGCAGCAC
>JBGTJT010000052.1:0-12540 GCA_041744995.1 Pirellulales bacterium
GCCACCGCCGCCGCCGCAGGATTCCGGACCGGAACCGCTGCGAATCGAATACGCGCGCCGATTCCGCGACGAGGGTTCACCGCAACGCGAGTCGCCCGCGGCGGCGGCGAAGCGGCAACAGCAACTTGAGAGCGCCAAACAGGAACCGGGCGTGTTCGAACGCCTGTTCCGTTTTTAGCCTGGCTTCTTCTTGGACTGCTGGTCCCGCTTGAGTTGCTGCATTCGCTTCAGCATATCGATGGCGGCCGAGCGAGAATCCTTCGGCTTTTCCAGCGTTTCAGGCACGAACTGGGGCTTTTCTGGTTCGGCCGGCTTGGCCTCGTCGGCGCGGGAGATTCGCGTTTCGGACGCTTCAACCGCGTGCCGGCCCGTATCGCCGGCGTCCGGCGGCATCTCTGTGGTGGCGGATGCGGCAGCCGGTTGTTCGTCGTCGAGCCAATCGCTGATGTCGGCGTCGCGATCCGACGCGGTACTCGCCCCGCCGGTCAGGCGCGCCGCCACCTCGCCGACGTCTTTGACCTTCGGCCGCTTCTTACCGCCGACTTCATGCAACACGACGGCCTCGAACTCCAGCGGACCGACGCGAAGCATGTCTCGCGCCTTCAGCGGGCGTTCGCCGACGACCCGTTCGTCGTTGATGAACGTACCGTTCTTGCTGCCGAAGTCGCGGACTCCGACATAGCCGTCCTCGATCAGAATCACGCAGTGATGGCGGCTAATGGCGTCGCTGCCGGCCCGCAGGTGGCAGTCTTCCGCCCTGCCGATGAGAAACTTAGGGCCTGGCACGCCAATTTCCTGGCCGGCATGTTTGCCCCGAGTTACTTTAAGTTTAAGTTGCATGATGCGCCGTAAAACAGAGAACGGGAAAGGCCGAACGGCCGGAATACCCCATATATCATGCTATCCGCTGGCAGCCCAGAGGTCAAAGAAATGGAATTGGCTGTTCGCTATTCGTTGGTGATGCAGAACAGATTCTGGATGCCACGAATGAGCAAGCGATTGGAGACCGCGACCGGCGAGGCAATGATCGACTCTCCCATGTCGATTTCCGCCAGCAGCTTGAATTCGTCCCGGATGTCGGCCACGAACACGGCCCCATCTTCGCGGGCGGCGTACAATTTGCCGTCGGCGATCAGTGGCGAGGCGTAGAACTTGGCTCGATGCCGTCCAAACGAATCGCTCCACACGGTCTTGCCGGTGGCCGGATCGAGGCAGGTTACGTTGCCGTGATCGCCGACGATATAAATTCTGCCTTGGTGGACTACGGGCGTCGGCACGAAGGTGCTCATGTCCTCACGATTCCAGACGCGGTGCGTCTCGGTGACGTCCCCCTCTCCGCCCAAGCGGACGCCGAACAGCCGCGGCGCGCCCTTGTCGTTGCGGCCGAACGCCACCACCGCCATATCTCCGGAGACCACCGGCGTGGCGATCGTCGGCCACAGACCCGTCCCCTCCGGATTGAAGCCGCCGCACGACCAGATCAGCTTGCCGCTTTCCGTATCATGCAGCGTGAGATGTTCCGCCCCCCATACCAGCAAGGCCTCGGCGCCGTCGTGCTCGATGACCAGCGGCGTGGCGTAGCCGTGATCGCACTCGATGGGCGTCTTGTAGTTGCGAGCAACTTTCCACGTCAATTCGCCCGAGACCTTGTCGAACGCCGCAATCCACGACTCCCCTTTGTGAAGCCGGGTCATTACGACGTATTTTTCCGTAAGGACGGGCGACGTGCCGTGATCCCAAAAGAGCGTATCCGGACCAAAACGGTCGATCAGGTTCGTTTGCCAGCGAATGTTGCCGTCCAAGCCAACCGCTGCCAGCGTGCCGCTCTTAAAGTAGACGAACACGGTGTCGCCGTCGGTAACGGGCGAGGCGTTGGCGCCGGAGCCGTTGCGGTGCTTACCCGGATTCTCCTCTCCGAATTTGGCTTGCCACAGTTCCTTGCCAGCGAAATCGAAGGCAATCAAGGCGTCAACGCCTTCGATCGGCGCGGTGACGAAAATCTGATTCTGCCACACAATGGGCGTCGAGCATCCCTTGCCCGGCAGCGCGGACTTCCAGAGCACGTTGTCGGCGGTCCATTCGGCCGGATAGCTGCCCCCTTCAACACTGCCGGCGCCCTCGGGGCCGCGCCATTGTGGCCAATTACCCGCATCGTCGGTGGCCGTAGCCGAACCGCAGCACATTAATAGCAATAGGAAGGAGGGGGCGAATCTGAACATGATGGTTCTCTTTCTCAATGGCGAGGAATTGGCGTGAATGCAACCTATAAGATGGGCAATTTTGTCGTCGCCGTCAAATGTCAACGGCGTATCCTAGACCTGCTGGGGGGCACGATTATTGCTTTCTCAGTATCGCGGGCCGGTGCGAAGTTGTCCCGACATCATCAAGTAGGCGGCGCCCCAGATGACGCTTACCAGCGGCGCCGCAAACAGGATGCCGACAAGACAAGCCAGAACGCCGAGCAGCATGATTCCAAAGCTTGCCAGCCACAGAACAAACGTCGTCCCCGCGTTCGCCTTGCCAAACTGGTACGCCATGCCGAACGACTCAATCGCTCCCGCCTTGCGGTCGATGATCAGCCAATAAAAAGGCCAAAAGAACAACAGCAGCAAGATGCCCGGCACGATGCAGGCCAAAAAACCCACCACGATCGCGATTCCCGCCAGGATCGAGGCGCCCAATACGGACAGGAACACCGATCCGCCATTGAACAGTTCGCTGAATTCGGCCGGCTCGCCGCGCAGCAGCTTCAGCACGATCAGGGCTTTGCCGATCTCCAAAAACATTTGCACCAGATTGCCGCAGACCGACAAGACGAATCCGATCAAGACCCCCACTTCCTCGTTACCTTGGTGTGCGAAGATGGTCTCGACGAATCCCTGAACTGCGCCGAAACCGATACTGATAACAAACACCACGACCGTGACGCCGACGAGCAGTCCGAGGTTTGCTTTCCAAACCTCCCACGCATAGTTGATGACGCTGCCGGCGTCCACCGGAGTCGCAACCATCTCGTGCCCCATTGCGCCCGTGACGTGAGGCTGGTCATAGCCGCTGGCGGGGGAACTGTACGGATTGACCGATTCGTTGCCGGCCGATTGGTCGGCCGGTCGCTGACCGAGTTCGGCGAACGGATTGTCGCTTGGTTCCGGCCCTCCCGCCGATCCCGAAGCGGGGACCGTTATGATGGCGCTGCATTTAGGGCATCTCGCCTGCGCGCCTGCGGACTCGTCGGGAACCCGTAGTAGGTTGTGGCATTGTGTGCAACGAAATTCAATCGGCATGTGACCGTTCCTGCTGCAAAGTGTCCAATCGTGTCTCCCCCGGCAGATGGCCCGTATGACTACGCACACGAGCAAGTTGCCTATTTAACACTGGACTTGCCCTCTTGTCACGCCGTATTCTTAAAAAAACCGCCTGCGAGGCGTCGTTTTTCATGAATGGCTTCTGCGTCAGGACATTCCCAGATGAAAGGCCGTTTGCTACCGATTCTGATTCTGATCCTGGTAATCGCCGGCGTCTGGCTGACGGTGAACTATTTCGGCGCATTAGAGACCTTGATTGCCCAGGAATCCGCACTGCGACAACTGGTAGCGAACTGGCCGGTCGCCTCGTTTGCCGTGGGATTCTGTTTGTATCTCTTGGCATCGCTTGTTCCTGGGACCACCGGTAAGGCGGTGGTCTACGGTTGGCTGTTTGGATTTTGGACGGGGCTGGTAATCGTCAGCCTGGCGCTCGCATTGGCGGCGGTCATCGTTTGCCTGGTCGTTCGCGTCTTGATGCAGGACATGGTGCAGCGGCGATTCGAGACGTGGATTGTCCGGCTGAACGAAGGTTTGGCTCGAGACGGGGCAGTCTATCTGGTGTTGTTGCGGTTGATGCAAGCTCCCTATTCGCTGACAAACTATGCCGCCGCCGCGACCAGTGTCAGACTGCGTACCTTGGGATGGACGACCCTGCTAGGTATGTTGCCGAGCAACATTGCCTTTGTATTGGCGGGAACTCAAATTCCGACGCTACAGACCGTCGTCGACGACGGCCTCTGGAGTTTGATCGACGTGCGCCTGTTCGCCGCTTTGTCGCTGCTCGTGCTGGCGCCGCTGGCCGCTCGCTGGTTGGTGCGATTCTGGCTCGCCGACGCCGACGAGGCGTGAGGCGTGAGGCTGGAGGCGTGAGGTTTGAGGCGTGAGGTTTGAGGTTTGAGGCGTGAGGTTTGAGGTTTGAGGTTTGAGGTTTGAGGTTGGTGAAGCCCTCGAATTCGCCCGCTTTGATTGACATGGCCGGTCCCTGACGCTCATATTGGTAGCAGTCTAATCGAACGTCCATTGCCTCTTTCCCCTTACCGAAAACCGGCCGACAGCCAATTCAACCAAGAATCGAAAGTCGGTCAGAAAGTGAAGTTCCGTATGTCCACGCGATTGCTTCTCCAACGTGTCGTCGTCTGCTGTGCGATTGGTGTTTCCATCCTGAGTCTCGGTTCGACCTGGGCGGAAGAGCCGGCGGCGGATGCGCCCGCTTCACCCACGTTTCTCTTTTTGGGCGACAGCATCACCCGAGGGGGCGGCTACGTGAGATTGATCGGAGAGGAATTGTCGCGGCGTCACCCAGACAGCCCGCCGAAGCTGGTCAATCAGGGACGGAGCAGCGAAACCGTCTCGGATTTGAGCGAGGCGTATCATCCGGGACGTCGGCCCTGCCTGTTCGCCCGGTTGGATGCGGAGCTGGCGGCCAACAAGCCCGACTGGGTCGTCGCCTGCTACGGCATCAACGACGGCATTTACCATCCGTTTAATGAAGAGCGGTTCGCCGCCTACCAGGCTGGGATTGAATCACTCATCAAGAAGGCGCACGACTCCGGGGCCCGCGTGTTACTGCTCACGCCGCCCCCCTTTGCCCGCATGGGGCCGTTCCCCGACGGGGCCGACGCCGCGGCCAAACAGGAGATCGTGGCCAAGGCGAACGCTGCTGCCGAGATTGAGGCGGAGAAGGATCCGAATAAGTTCGGCTACCGCACGCCGTATGCGTACTATGACGACGTCATGGCTCAGTATGCCGAGTGGCTGCTGACGCTTGACGACCGCGACAATGTTTGGGTTGTGGACGTGCGGACGCCGATGTTGGCCAAGTTAGCCGAAACCCACGGCGGCGATCCGATCCATCCCAACGCCACCGGTCACGCCATCATGGCCGAGGCTTTTCTCAAACGATGGCCCGCAATCGAAGGCGCGATCAAGGAGTAGCATCGCCTGTTAAGGTTGCTGCTCCAACAGCCAGTCCTCAAGAATGATATGCCGCACGTAGGGCGCTCGTAGCAGCGCGCTGCGTTTCGGCAGTAGATTCGCCAGCCACGCCCGCCGCGAAATGGTCGACACAAATCGTCCGCCGAACCGTCGTGGCGCCGACCGGCTGAGTTGGACCTCGACGTTGTCGCTGAGTCGCTTGTAGGTCGACGGCAGTAGGTTCGGCGCCGGTCCGACGTGGACGATGGTCTCAATGCCGACGCGGAGCGTTTCATAAACCACGTCCCACACTCGTTGCGGATGGTCAACCCATTTGGTGAGCAACGGCCGGATAGTTTCTTCCGTATAGTCGGCGGCGCCGGTCACCATGGAGATCAACTTGGGGCCGTTTTCCTTGATTTGCGTCGGCATGACGAGCATCCGCCGCGCGGCGCGATTGGGCACGCAACGTTCCCACACGACCGGCGTATGCAACGGCGGCCAGCGACGATCGTCGATGCGCAAATGGACGCTGCCGGGAAACATCTCGGAAAGATGATCGCGAAACTCCTCGACCAGGTTGCCTTCGCCCAGCAGCAACCGCGTATTGGGCGAAAGATGGGCCGAGACGCCAATGATCCCCTCGCCGCGCAGGTTCAACTCGCGGCAGGCGGTGTCGATCGCCGGTTGATCCAACACCGCGCCCCGAGAGAAAAGAATGCCCATCCGCACGTTCTCTCCCAGCGCGGCACAGTCGTCGGCCATCGAGATCGGCACCGGCAAGGCGTCCTCCAGGCGAATCGAACCATCGCAGACCAGTGCGGCGATCTCGCCGAGACTGTAACCCAAGGTCCGGGAAGCGAGCAGCAGATCGACGTCGAACAGCTCGCGGAGCAGGCGCACCTGAGCGCACTCCATGGCCACGATCAGCGCCACGGCGTCGGCAAATGCCGCCAGATTGGTTTCTTCTTGCGCTCGAACGCGATCGAGCAGGTCGATGGAACGATGCAATTCGTCGGAGGCGATTTCACCAGCGGTTCTCAGGCACTCCTCGACGATCGGCCCATAAACAGCGTGAGCCAATAATTCGGCGGTCCGGCCCAGATTGGTGACGTTGTAACCGCGAAACGCAAACGCCGTCCGCGGCAGACGCTCGCGCAGCTCCTTCCGCCCGATGCTTTGTACGGTTGACATTGGCGACCGCCGTGAGGCTAGCAATCCCGGTTACAAGTCTGAAAGGATTGATATAATTTAGCTTACGAACGGCCCTTCGAATTGGTTCCCTACCGACTTTCTTCAACCACCCTACGCCATGACCGAACTTCACCCAAAAAGCCACGATCTGGAGGGCCTCACCATCGTCGTGACCGGTTCTTCCAGCGGCATCGGCCGGGCCACGTCGCTGGCAATGGCGGCCCGCGGGGCCAATGTGGTGGTTCACGCCCGTGGCAACCAGACGGCGGCCGAAGCAGTGGCAGCCGAGATCGAGTCGCTAGGACCAGCCGCCACGGTTCTTTTGGGCGACTTGCGCGGCGACGATGAGCAAGACAACTTGCTCGACCGCGCCTGGGCTTGGCGCGACGGGGTGGATGTGTGGATGAACAACGCCGGCGTCGATGTATTGACCGGCGAGGCGGCGGATTGGAGCTTCGAGCGAAAACTGGCGGAGATACTCGCAGTTGACGTGCGGGCGACGATCCGTCTGTCGCGCGGCGTCGGTCAGCGCATGAAGCGACGGGGCCAGGGAGTGATTCTCAATGTGGGCTGGGACCAGGCGGAACACGGCATGGCAGGCGATAGCGGCGAGATGTTCGCCGCCGGCAAGGGAGCGGTGATGGCCTTCAGCCGCAGTCTCGCCCAAAGCCTCGCCCCGCAAGTGCGGGTCAATTGCATCGCGCCGGGCTGGATTCGCACCCAATGGGGCGAGCAACAGGCGTCGCGGCAATGGAACCGTCGGGCGATTGACGAATCTCTCGCGGGGCGCTGGGGAAGCCCCGCCGACGTCGCCGAGTTGGCTTGTTTTCTGGCGTCGCCGGCGGCGTCGTTCATCAACGGGCAAGTGATCGCAGTCAACGGTGGCTGGAAACGTGCCCAGGGATCGGCTCAAGATTAGCTTCCGCATCGGCTTCGCCATGTTGCATATCGACTCCGGGGATTGTTTGAACAGAAGGTAACAGAGAAAACGGAGAAATGAAGTCTCTGTTCTCTTTGTACCCTTTGTTGCCTGAACGCTATTTTAATGCTTGCTTGTGGAAGTCAAAGCGATGGAGTCAATCTTGCCAAACCACAATGCCCAGTTGCTCAGCTACATGAAGTTACTAGATATACTGTTGGGGCTACTGATCGATTTTAATGAGGTCGAACTGACCGACTGCGTAAGCCGACTGATTCTACCGAGAGCCAACCTGGAGTAAACAGAGTGGAAAGAGGCAACAGAGTGGCAATTCTCCGTTCTCTCCGTTTCCTTCTGTTCAATCCGTTCCTAGAGTTGGCATGGCGTCCGGCGAAGCAACTACCGAAGTAGTGTTTTGAACAACTCCTAAGGCGACCAAGTGCAGCAGAGCAAAAGCAATTCTACCGAGCGCATTCATTTTGTAACCGGCAAGCTTGCCGAGTTCTCGCTCCGGCGGGAACTGGCGGCGCTGGCGCCCCGGGCGGGATTCGACTACACGATCCAGGTGCTCAATATCACGGTCGCCGCCTTGATGACCACCGAATGGGTCGGCAAGCGAATCGACGTGCCGCCGCAGACGACCCGCGTGCTGTTGCCCGGCTACTGCCGCGGTGACCTAGCGCCGCTGATCGCACAGCTTGGACTGCCCGTGGAGCGAGGCCCGCACGACTTGCGGCGGCTGGACGAGTATTTCGGGCATCGGCGCGAAAGCGACTACGGCGACTTCGACATTGAGATCATCGCGGAAATCAACCACGCGCCGCAATGGCGGCTGGCGGACATCCTGGCGGTCGCGGATCAGATGCGGCGCGACGGAGCGGACCTGATCGACGTGGGCTGCAATCCGGGCGAATGCTTCAGCGGGGTTGGGGAGGTCGTGCGGGCATTGCGAGATCAAGGCCATCGCGTTTCAATCGACAGCCTCGATCCGGCGGAGATCGGGCCTGCGGTTCGCGCTGGGGCCGAGTTGGTGTTGTCGGTCAATTCGTCCAATGTCGAGGCCGCGCCTGACTGGGGTTGCCAAGTGGTGGTCATTCCGGACGATCCCAAGTCGCTGGCAGGGCTTGATGCCACCATCGAGGCGCTGGCCGGCGCGGGCGTGCCGCTGCGGATTGATCCGATCATCGAGCCGATCGCCTTTGGGTTCGCCGAGAGTCTTCATCGCTACGTCGAGACGCGCCGCCGGTACCCCGACGCCGAACTGATGATGGGCGTCGGCAACCTCACGGAACTTTGCGACGCCGATTCGGCCGGAATCAACCTGCTGCTGCTGGGCTTTTGCCAAGAATTGGGCGTGCGTAGCATCCTGACCACGCAAGTGATCAACTGGGCGCGGAGCAGCGTGCGGGAGTGCGACCTAGCGCGGCGGCTGGTTTATCATGCGGTCACGCAGCGCACGTTGCCGAAGCATCTGGAGCCGCGGCTGGTGGCGCTGCGCGACGTTAAGCGTCTGCGGCCCTCGCAGCAGGACATTGCCGAACTCGCCGCAAGCATCCGCGACAACAACTATCGCCTGTCGCTCGACGAGGCGGGAGTGATGCACTTGTTCAACGGCGAACTGCATTTTTGCGAAGACGATCCATTCCTGCTGTTCGAGAAGCTTCTGGCGACCGAACCTCGCAACCTGGACCCCGGCCACGCCTTTTATCTCGGCTATGAGGCGGCCAAAGCAGTCACGGCTAGAACACTCGATAAGAACTACGAACAAGACCGTGCGATCGACTGGGGCTATCTGACGGTCGAGGAACATTCGCACCGACTGGAGAGGCAGCGGCGCACCCGACCGGAAGGGCCACAGGACGGGAACGACCAGCCTTGAACCGATCGCAGCGATTTACTCCGTTCGTCGAAGAACTGCCCCGCGGGCTGCAGCCGGTGGAGGCGTTCCAGCGGCTGGCTGGCGAGCGCGGGGTGATCTTTTTGGATAGCGCCTCGACCGATGCCGAACTTGGCAGATATTCGTTCGTGGCCTGCGATCCGTTTCAAGTGGTCAAGCTAGCGCATGATTCGCCGGTTCTCGACGCAACGCATCCCAGCGTGGAGGATGGATTTACCAATTTGCAAGCGGCGCTGGCACCCTTTGCCGCGGAGACGCTGGCCGAGTTGCCGCCGTTTCAAGGTGGAGCCGCGGGGCTGTTCGGCTATGATCTCAGCCGTCGACTGGAGCGCATCGGGGCCGCGCAGTTCGACGAGTTTCGCACGCCGCCGATGGTGGTCGGCCTGTACGACGTCGTGGTCGCGTTCGACCATCGTCAGCAACGAGGCTGGGTGATCTCGCAAGGCTTCCCGGAACAGCATCCGGCCCGCCGAATCGATCGCGCGGCGGCGCGGGGGCGGCGGATGCTGGAATGGCTCACCAACGACGGCTCGCCCACATATTGTGCGGCAGCAGCAGCCGACGCGATTGCTTGTGAGCAACTGGCGCCGCAGTATCCCACGACGCGGATGTCGGATTTGTCGAGCAACTTCTCACGCGACGCATACCTGCAAGCGGTCGGGCGGGTGGTGGAATACATTCACGCGGGCGATATCTTTCAGGCGAATCTTTCGCAACGGTTGTTGAAACCAGCCAGCGGCAGCCCGGTTGACCTGTACTTGCGACTCCGCGAGCGGAACCCGGCCACCTTCGCGGCCTATTTCGACATGGGCGCATTTCAGATTGTCAGCGCGTCGCCCGAACGCCTGGTGCGAGTCCGCGACCAGAAGGTGGAAGCCCGTCCGATCAAGGGGACGCGATCCCGGCGCCATCGGCCGGAGGCCGACCTTTATTCGCAAGACGACCTATTGCTCAGCGACAAGGATCGCGCCGAAAACGTGATGATTGTCGATCTGCTGCGGAACGATTTGTCAAAGTACTGCCAGGCGGACTCGGTCGCTGTCACGCAGCTTTGTGCCGTCGAGACCTTCCAATACGTGCATCATCTGGTTTCCGCGGTGGTGGGCCGGCTCCGAGACGACGCGACGCCGATCGACTTGCTGCGCGGCGCATTTCCGGGCGGCTCGATCACCGGCGCACCCAAAGTCCGGGCGATGGAGATCATCGCCGAGCTGGAGCCGACCGCGCGCGGGCCTTATTGCGGTTCGTTGGGCTATCTGGGCTTCGACAGCGCGCTCGATACCAACATCCTGATTCGCACGATTACAGCAGGCCGCGGCTGGTGGCAAGTTCCCGTGGGCGGAGGAATTGTCGCCGCCAGCGATCCCAACGAGGAGTACGAGGAAACGTGGCACAAGGCCGAGGGAATGCTGCGGGCGTTCGAGCCCGGATGAGTTCCAGGGCTATAGGGGTCAGCCAGGGCAGTTGGAACAGGAGGAAACGGAGAAAACAAAGGAAGTTACTCTCTGTTGACTCTGTGCCGCTCTGTTGCCTGAAGTGCAACCACGTAGGTCACGACGAGCACGAAATTAATGCGGCGCACTTGTTATCAAGGCGGCAGCATCGCCGTCAGCTTCGTTTGAGTAAACCGAGGGAGAGAAGCCAACAGAGAATCATTCCCTTCGTTCTCTCTGTTCCCTTCTGTTCAAACGTCTTGTCCCATTCAAGTTTATTGCCAATCTTCAAGCCCTGTGACGGAGTCGCGTTGCAGGAGACCGCTTCTTGCGGAGAAAGAAGAGCGTGATGGGTGCCTACAATTTTTCGCGGCGACCGGGTTACAATAGTTCCATGATCCTGTTGATCGACAATTACGACAGCTTCGTCTACAATCTCGCCCGTTATCTGACGCGGCTGGGTGTGGAGGTGTTGGTCCGCCGCAACGACGCCGTCGATGTGCATTCGATCCGTCAATTGAATCCAAGCGGCATTCTGCTTTCGCCTGGCCCCTGTTCGCCGCGGGAAGCGGGCTGCTGTGTGGACGTCGTGCAACAACTGCATCGCGAGTTGCCGATACTCGGCGTCTGCCTCGGGCATCAAGCGATTGCGCAGGCACTAGGCGGCCGCATCGTGCGAGCCGTGGCGCCGGTCCACGGCAGGGCGTCGCAAATCGAACACGATCGCCGGGGCGTCTTCGCCGGACTGCCGGAGAAGTTCGCGGTGGGGCGTTACCATTCGCTCATTGTTGAGCGCCAGTCGTTGCCTTACGAACTCGAAGTCTCCGCCGTCACGGGCGATGGGACGGTGATGGCCGTGCGTCATCGAGAATATCCCGTGGTGGGCGTGCAGTTTCATCCGGAATCGATTCTCACCGAGTGTGGCTACGAGCTGCTCGCCAATTTCTGCCGGCTGGCAGGCATTTCGATTCGCGGCGAGGTGCCCCGCACCTCTGGAGAGCTTCCGCCCGTTGTGCTTCCGCGGGCACTACCGGATTGCCCCGTCACCTTTTGATCGAGAGCCTCGCTGTGATTCTGGAAGGCCTGTTTACAACGCGCAACGCCGACGGCACGGCAAACCTGTCGCCGATGGGGCCGATCATCGACGAGGCAGCCGGGCGCGGCGGCCCCTTGTCGGTAATCGTGCTACGTCCTTTTCAAACGTCGACGACCTATCAGAATCTCAAGCGCAGCGGCGAAGGAGTTTTCCACGTGACCGACGACGTCGAGATGATCGCCCGCGCGGCGATCGGTCGGCTCGATCCGCTGCCTGAGTTGACGTCGATCGACGCCAGCGGGGCGCCGGTCATTCGATCCGCCTGCCGCTGGTACGCAGTGCGGGTGACGGAGCTTGACGACTCCCAGGAGCGGACGCGGATCGTCGCCGAGGTGGTCGCCCAGGGGCGACTGCGAGACTTCTTCGGTTTGAATCGCGGCAAACATGCCGTCATCGAAGCGGCGATTCTGGCGACGCGGCTGCACTTGACTGGTTCTGGGCCGGTCCTGGAAAAGCTTGACGAGCTGCAAGTCATGGTCGACAAGACGGGGGGGCCGCGTGAGCTGGCTGCCTTTGAGATGCTGCGGCAGTTCGTACAGAGCAAGGGCCAAGGCGAGCCATGAACGAGCCGCGCGTGATCGTCGAAACCGGCTGCCGACTCCATTTCGGGCTGTTTTCGCTGGGCAAGTCGCCCGGCCGGCGGTTTGGCGGCGTGGGTGTGATGCTCGCGGCGCCGCGGCTCGAACTGCACGTCTCGGCAAGCATGCCGTTTGCCGTGCAGGGAGAACAGGCTGCGCGGCTGGAAGCCGCCGCCGCGGCGTTCTTCCAGCGTCATGCGATCG
>JBGTJT010000053.1:0-6851 GCA_041744995.1 Pirellulales bacterium
TGGGGCGCGGCCTGCCAAGGTGCATTCCCGCGGTCGGCGGCCGGCTCCAGCGCTACTTGCGCCAGCGCATGCGAGGCCGCCGCGCCGCCAAACACCAGGCACAAGGCGAGCCGGATTAGGACTGGAAGGAAGAAGTACCGCATCCGTGCGAATTTCCGTTCTGGATTGAAGTCGACCACCTCATGCGGCCGATGATGATGAAGTAACAATAGGTTTACAGTGCTTCGCTGGACGCGCCCCAGCGATCAGCCGGCCGTTCTTAGGCGGCATGTTCCCCGGCGATCAACTCCGCCACGCGGACGCAAAAGTTGTCGTTGAGCACTAGGATCTCGCCTCGGGCCACCAACCGGCCGTTGACGTAGATGTCGACCGGATCGCCCGCCAGCTTGTCGAGCGGCACCACCGATCCTTTGCGGAGCCGCAAGACGTCTTCCAGGTACATCCGCGAGCGGCCCAATTCGATGGTCACATCGAGATCGACGTCGCGAATCAAATCGAGCGTCGCCGCCTCGTTCGTCGGCGACGCGCCGGTGAAGTCTCGCAACTCAAACGGCCGGGCGCCGTTGGCCGGCGGATCGTCGACGCGATTCACCGAGCGCAGCGCTTCTTCGGCCTGGTTGAGCAGCAGATCGATATCGTCTTGGGCGATCGTGCCAGAACCGTCCACGGGGGAACGGGGCGCTGGCCTCGGCGTTGCGGTCGCCGCGGGTGTCGACTGGGCGGGGACGTCCGCGTGATCGTTGGTCTGGCTCTGCCCGCGCGGTGCGTCAGCGTCTTGAGCGCCGTCGGGCTGTTGGGTTTCATCTGCCATCGGAATCCTTTCCAGGGTTGGCAGTCGCGAAGGGACCGTAGTGTCTCGGCTACTGCTCGAGGAACGAGAAGTCGCTGAAGATCACGGATTTGAAGTAAGGCTTGCCGAGACGGCGGTTAGTTTTGTCCAAAATCCGCCGTTTAATCAAGCCCAACCCCGCGTCGGTAAGATCCTCGATGTTCGATCCGCGCACGGTGACGATCACGTCCTCGCGGATTCGGTTCCGATGTTTGTCCAAATCTTTACTCACTTGCGCCACTTCGGAGGCCTCCACGGTGCCGTAGAGATGGAAGTCGATCCGTAGCGTGGTGTTGGAAAGCGGCTGGTAGGCGCTCACGCTGAACTGGCCTAAGTCGAACTCCTGCATGGGCTTGCCAGGATCGACGGGAAACGAGTCGAGCGCTTCTTCGGAGCCGCTGGCTGCTTGAACCGCCTGGTGCGAATGGGCCATGGCCGCCGTCTGTTCCGCGGTGGGCAACAACAGGATGGCTGCGCCGCATTGTGCTAGCACAATGACGCCAACCACGGCGAATGCCTTGAGCTTGGCAATCAAACCGCTGTTGGGCGCGGTGGGTTCGAGATCTTCCGAATCAGGGATTTCAGTGACTTCCGCCATGGTATGGTACCGCGAATCGAGTTTTACATGGAGGCGTCCCCGCGGGACGCGCTACGACTCGCCTTCCTTGGCGGCTGCTGCCGGTGGTTTCTGGATGGTTTTGAGCGATTTCGTCGTGGTCGCACCGGGCGGGCCGACCGGGGCCAGCTCGTCCAGCAGAAAAACTTCCACCCGCGCATTCCGTTGAAGCTTCACGGCGTCCGCGCCGTGGTAGATCGGTTCCTGGTCCGCCGCCACGCTAAGCCGCATGCGGTCGGAAGCGATGCCCAACGAGATTAAGAATTCCTTGACCGCCCGCGCCCTGGCATAGGCCAAGTCGTGCGCGTCTCGAAAAACAGAATCGAAAGGCAGCGGCCTTTGCGAGGCGTGGCCGCGAATTTCAATGACTTGTGGTTTGCCGCCAATCTCAACGGCTTCGGTTTGCAGATCGCGGCGGGCCTGCTCGGTTAGTCCTGCTTCGAACTCGGGAAAATAGACGACCGTACCGGTGTTCACCTGAGAACCGGGACGAATGATCCGCACGCGGGGATTCTCTCCCTCCGGCGCTTTCACCTTGTCGCCCCCTTTCATCAGGTGGCTCCGCTGCGAACGTCCTTGACTGGCCAGTTTGGCCAGCTCGGCAGTGCGCGGCGTATGCCTGCCTGGCGACAGACTGGCGGTCGAGGTGTCGTGCCCGAACTGGCGTCGCATCGATTCGACCATTGCCTGGTACATGTCCTTCTCTTTAATTTCGCTCAACGAAACGAGCATAATGAAGAAGGTCAACAACAGCGACATCATGTCGCCGAAGGTCACCACCCACTCCGGAATGCCTGCTTCGGGTTCTTCTTCGATCGCCATGGCTAGGCGGCCTCCTCTTGAGTGCCGGCCCGTTGCTTCGGCGGGACGAAGGTGTTCAGTTTCTGCTCGATCACGCGGGGATTCTCGCCCGACTGGATCGCCATGATCCCGCGAACGACAATTTCCATCGTCAGCAGCTCCTGCTTGTTAATAAACCCTAGCTTCTCCGCGAACGGCAGGAAGAAAACATTGGCCGCAATTGCTCCATAGAGCGTGGTAATCAAAGCGACCGCCATGCCGCTGCCGATGGTGCTCGGCTCGTCCATGTTCCCCAGCATGATAATCAGACCCATCAAGGTTCCGATCATACCGTATGCCGGGGCGAAACGGCCCATCTGGTCTAGCACGGATTTGCCGTCTCGGTGGCGTGTAGCGACGGCGTCGATCTCGGTCCGCATGATGTCCTCGATCACCTCGGGACGCGTACCGTCGACCGCCATCTGAATGCCGAGCACGACAAACGGATTTTCAATTTCGTCGATCCGGCTCTCCAGCGCCAGCAGGCCGTCGCGCCGCGCCGTCTCGGCCAGGCTGACCAGCAGTTCGATCAGATCGGCGACGTTCTGCGACTTGTTGAGAAACACATTCTTGGTGACGCCGATCACATTGAGAAAGTTTTTCAACGGAAAACTAATCATCGCCGCGGCGACGGCGCCGCCGATCACGACCATCATCGAAGGGTAGTCGACAAAGGCGGCGAACGAGGCGCCCTCGGCGATGGCGATGGCGATCACCATCAGCGCGACGGCCGCGATCACCCCCAATACGCTAGCAATATCCATGAATCCGTTCCGATAGTTCAGCGAGCATCCTTGCCCGCGGGGGTCCGTTATGCGCCGCCGCCTCGGGCCGGCGGCGGCACGAGATACTTACTTTGCTGATAGGCAATCGCCCGACGCAGCACCTCGTCCATCGACTCGGCGACCACCGTCCGCTCGCCGTCGACGAGCGTGACAAAAGTGTCCGGCCGCGCCTCGACGTAGCGGATCAAGTCGGCGTTGAGCAGAAAGACCTCTCCGCCTAGTCGGGTTAGTTTGATCATCGCCTCTCCCTTATCGCCGCAAGTTCAGCAATTCGTCCAGCAACTGCTGGGCCGCGTTGATCACGCGGGTGTTGCCGCGGTATTGGGTGCTGGCCAGGATCAGGTCGATTAGATTCTTGCCGATGTCGGAGTTCGACAGTTCGACCGCCCCGGCGATGATCGAGCCAATGCCGTTCTGGCCCGGTCCGCCCATAATGGGCAGGCCGGAGTTAACGCCGGCCGCGTAGGCGTTTTCGCCCCTCGCTTCCAGACCCGCGGCGTTGGCGAACCGGGCAAGTTGGATCTGGCCCAAATCGCGGGTTACGCCGTTGGAGAACACGCCCCGAATGACGCCGTCTTCACCGATTAGAAAGCTCGACAGCGTACCAGCCGCCGAACCATCCTGCCGCGAAGCAGCGACCGACGCCTTGGCCGTCGCCAGGCCCGACACCTGCGAGAAGTCCAGCTCAAACTCCAGCGGGGAAGCCGACGAGACATTGCGACGATCGATGGAAACCCGCGTATTGGTCGTACTGACCAGATTTCCCTCGCCATCGAACGTCAACGTGCCGGTGCCGACGTCGATTGCCGCGCCTCTGAGGGGGTCGTTGTCGGGTGAGTCGGCATACCAGCGATAGACGGTCGAACTGCTCGTTTTCTGCTCCAAGGCGACCGTCACCCGCACGCTCATCGGAATGCCGAGCGAGTCGTACACCACGAAGTCGGTTACGGCCGTTTCCCCCACGCCTTTCTGGGTGGCGTTGAAGCCCAGATTGATCGAGTCGGTGGTGCCGTTGGTAGCTCTCAGATTGAGCGATGAGAGACCTATCTCCAGACCGAGATCCTTGCCGGCGTTGCTCACAAACGAGAGGCGGCTGTCGGTGGTGATGGTGCCTCCCGGATTGCCGACAATCGGGTTGGTCGCGTCGCCGCTGTCCTGCACGATGCCGGCGGCCTGCTCCATGAAGTTGATCAAGTCCTGCACGGTTGTGGTCGCGGTGACTTCCAACGTCTTGGCCGCCAATTGCCTGCCCCCCTTGCGCGCTTGGAACGAGAGGGTTCCCTCCACGAACAGATTCAAGAAAGTGCTTCCGTCGCGCGCCACGACGTCGACCAGCGCCAGTCCGAAGCTGATCGCCGGGCCATCCAGATTCAGTTCGTTGCCGGCGACCTGGATCGAGGCGTCCGTGGCGCCGTCGATGTAGCTCGTCTCGCCGCCGTTGAGCGTGGTGACACGGTAGTACGCGCTGTCGTCCCCCGCCAAACTGCGATAGATCCGAACCGAGTCGAACTCGCCGGAGGCGGGCTGGGGGATGTTTCGCAATTCGATTCGCCGCCCCGAGACCGTGACCGCTTCCGGACCAATCAGCGCCGTCGGCCGGCTTTCGAGGCCGTTGGCTGAATTGTAATAGGTGACGTAGTAGGAATAGTTGCCTTGCCCCAGCGTCGATTCGTCCAGCACGGCGCCCAAGGCGCCGTTGGCCACGGTATCCTCGAAAGACGTCGTCGTCGAGGCGTCGTTGATCTGTGCAACCAAATGATAGTCGCCCGTGCCGGTCGCATCCGTGCGGTAGATGCGGCGACCTTCAAAGCTGCCGCCGGTGGAAGGCAAATTGGAAAGCTGAATCGAATCCTGCGCGGCGGAGCCGTCCGTGGTGATCGGCCCAATCTCGGCCGATGGTGGGCTTTCATTCCCCTCCGCGTCGTAGAACACAACTTTATACCGATACGTACCCGCATCGACCGAACCGGCACCGCCGCCGAAGCCAGTCGTTGTCGCGCTCACATCGGGCGGCGCGACGGCGTTGATATCGCCGCCTGTCAGATTCGGCGGCACCTCGATCGAGCCGTCGCTGAGTCTTTGCGACTGGATGATCTCGGCGACGTTGGCAACGTCGCCCGTCGGCGTGAAGGTGCCTTCCAGGAATACGTTCTGCGTGGCCTGCGCAACCGCCGACGCACCGAGCGGAATCTCCAGCGAGGTAAGTTGGGTCGTCTGAATTACGAAGTTGTCGTCGATGCCGAATCCCAGCAGGCGCTGCCCGGTGGTTGTCACCAGCTCATTTTGCGCATTGGTTTTGAACAGGCCGTTACGGGTGTAGAGGGTTTCTCCCTGCCCGCCCTGCACCATGAAAAAGCCGTCTCCCTGAATCGCCAGGTCCGAGGGATTGGCGCTGATTTCGATCGTGCCTTGCGAGAAGTCGGTGGCGATCTCGGCCACCTTGGTTCCCAGGCCGATTTGCCTGGGATTGTTGCCGCCGCTGCCGGCCGTAGGGCCGGAGCCGAGGCTGGCGGTTTGGAGAAACTGCGTGGCGAACACCGCCTCGGAGGCTTTGAAGCCGACCGTGTTGCTGTTGGCGACGTTGTTGCCGACGACGTCGATCGTCGTCTCCGCGGCGGTCAAGCCGGTCAAGGCGGTCGATAGTGCGGATGCTAAGCCCATGTCTGATATCCTTATGGAAACTGGTTGTTGATTGATCCGTGGAGCAGTCCGGCGAATGGACCGCGGCGTGACTAGCTCCCCCGGCACGCCACGGAAGGCTGTTGGTGATTACCACGAACCGGTCGAGTGTATTTCCGTGACGTTGAACAGGCTGACGGTTTCGCCTGCGATATGCAAACTTGGCATGCCGTCGATAATCGATACCTTCTCGACAACTCCCGTCAATTCGCTGCCGTCTGCGCGCAGCGCGGTAACCTCCTTGTCGATCAGGCTGGTGGCACTGGTCAAGTTCTGTCCCAGCAACACCGAGCCAATCGCCGAAGTCAGGGCATTGAGCGCCTCGACTTCCTTTTCTTGCCCCTGCATCAATTTTTCGATCGCTTTCGACATCCCGTCGGTTGCACCAATTGCCCGCATCTGGCTGATCTGTTCGAGCATCTGCGAGTTGTCCATCGGGTTCAACGGATCCTGGTTCTGCAGTTCCGCGATGAACAGCTTAAGAAAATCGTCGATATCGAGGCCCCGCAGCGCCTGCCCCGTGTCTTGCCGCGCGCCGCTCGTTTCGGTTACCGAGGGAAATTGACTCATGATTCATCCCGTGGGGGTTAAATAACAATGTCGAGTTGATCGCTGCCAATGGAACTAGTCGTACTCGCAGCGTGCGTTGTGTCGTTCTCTAAACTCGCGTCTTGCCGACGCGCCTTGTGGCGTTGCCCGCGTTCGGACTGCTCGTCCGCCTGGTGCTGCGATCCCTCGTCGCGCAAGTCGACGTCGAACTTCTCCACGCGAATCGACTGTTCGGCGAGCCGCTCGCGCAACTGGGGCAGATTCTCTAGCAACACCTGTCGCGCCTCCGGCGTATCCGCCTCCATCCGGGCCGTGAGCACGCCCTGCTTAATGGAAATCTCAAGCTTGAGCTGCCCCAGTTCCGGAGGACTTAGTCGCAACCGGATCTCTCCTTCGTTCTGCGAGGCGGCCTGAAACGCATTCGCCACCCGCTGGACGAACCGGGTCCGCTCCTGGGGCGACAGCGATGTCGGATCGCCACCGTCTCGCGGCGGCGGAACGAGCGAGGCGGGCGTTTTGGCCGCTTGCGCCGCGACGCCTGCATCTCGCGGCG
>JBGTJT010000054.1:0-5852 GCA_041744995.1 Pirellulales bacterium
CGGCCGATAATCCATTGCTGTCGGCGCCACGGTGCCTGATCACCCCACACATCGCCTGGGCTGCGCGCGAAGCCAGGGCGCGGCTGATGCAAATCGCCGCAGACAATTTGCAAGCCTTTCAACAGGGCCGGCCCCAGAACGTGGTTGGGAGCTAAACTTAACCGACGTCCACAACCGGCTCGCCCAGCACTTCCATCAGGGGCGCCACGCCCAAGCCGGCGGCCTTGCTGGCGGCCATTCTGCCGTTTACTCGTTGGGGCGCGCCCTCGGCGGTGCTGACGGTCACGTAGCTGTTGAAGTCGGTCGATGTGAACAGATTCTCCGGCGGCGTGCTGTGGGCCAGCGCCGCGATGGCGGCGGTGGTGATGTCGCCTCCCCAACTGTCCTCGATGGTCATCGCCACGCCCAGCGACACGCACAAGTCGCGGGCCAGCTTCGCGCGGGTGAGTCCGCCGAACTTGCTGATCTTGATATTGACCACGTCCATCGCCTGTTCCGCCGCGCCGCGAATCAGCACTTGCATACCGTCGATGCATTCGTCCATGACAAACGGGTGATCGGTGCGCCGCCGAATCGAAAGACATTCCTCGTAGGTCAGACAAGGCTGTTCGATGTAGACGTCGATGTCGCGCACCCCACGAACCACCCGGGCGGCCTCGTGCATCAGCCAGCCGGTGTTGGCGTCGGCGATCAGCTTGTCGCCCGGCTGCATTTTCTTGGCGACGGCCCGGATCCGCTCGATGTCGACGTCCGGATCGCCTCCCACCTTGAGCTGAAAGCGGCGGTAGCCCTGCTTGCGATAATCGGCTACGTTGTCGGCCATTTCTTCCGGCGATCGCTGGGAAATGGCGCGATATAGAATAAAATCCTCGCCGTAGCGTCCGCCGAGCAGCTCGCACACACTGCGTCCGGACGCTTGCCCCAGGATGTCCCAGCAGGCGATATCGATGCCGCTTTTAACGTAGGGATGCCCCTTCAGCGCGCGCTCCATGAATTGGTTCAGCGGCTGAATTTGGGTGGGATCCATGCCGATCAAATGGGGCGCCAATTCGGCAATGCCGCTGCGGACGCCCGCGGCATACGCGGGCAGATAGAACGGCCCCAACGGGCACACCTCGCCGTGGCCGGTCAGGCCCTCGTCCGTCTCGACGCGGACGATCGTGCTGTCGAATACGCTCACGCTCTTGCCGCCGGACCACTGGTAATTTCCCTCGACGAGAGGCAAGTCGACCTGATAACACTGGATGCGGGTAATTTTCATCGTTCACCTGAAAAATCGATTGGAATACATCGCGGGAAGCTGCGATTGTGCCACGATGCCCGGTCGTCTGGCAACGGGTTGCGGAGTGAAATTTTCCCATGACCGGTGCGCCGTGGCTTGAGCGGCAACGGTTCGCAGTAGAGAATACGAGAAAGACGAAATACTTTAGCCGACTGCAATAGCAAGAAATCGTGAGGCGTAACCCTTCTCCCTCAGGGAGAAGGTGGCCGAAGGCCGGATGAGGGCGGCGGTGCTAGTTCGGTTCGCCTTCACGGGCGTCATCAAGTGGCACAACCGATTGGCGGCGCCGCCCTCATCCGTCTGCTGCGCAGCCACCTTCTCCCAGAGGGAGAAGGGTTTTGTTTCAGACGGCTGAAGTGATACGGCAAAGAGAAGGACGCCCCGCATGTATGAAAGATTGGTGACCGCACGGCTTTCCGCACGACCGATTGCCAGCGACGATCTCGAACTGTTGCGGCAAATCCACGGTGATCGTCGCGCCATGGCGACCTTGTCGGTCGACGGATGCCCGCATTCCGAGGCTCGCAGCCGGCAATTGCTGGAACAATATTGCAACCAATGGCGCGAGCGCCGTTACGGACTGTGGATGTTTCACGACCGCCGGCATGGATCGTTCGTGGGTTACTCCGGATTGCTGGAGTCTCCCGTTCGGCCGTATCCCAGCGTGGCACTGGCTTATGCAGTGACGGCGTCGCAATGGAGACAAGGATTCGCGGTCGAGATGTCGCGAGCCGTGCTTGAGATGGCGTTTCACGAACTGAATCTACCGGAAGTAATCGTGTATACGTTGCCGCTCAACTACGGGTCTCGAAATGTGATTCGCCAGCTCGGCTTTGAGTATGAAGGCGAGACGATCCACGCAGGGCTGCCGCATGTCTTGTTTCGTATGCGGGAGCCTCCCACCGCCGGCGTTTCTGTGGGCGGTCGCGCCGAGGCGGCGCGCTAGTACATTGTTTACGATTCGACCCTGCAAAATGCGTTTAGGTTGCTGTTTACGATACATCGAACCCGAGGGGAGACGCGGTGAAGTTCTTACCACAACTATTCGAGAATAATCGCGAGTGGGCGCGGAGTCAGCGGGAGAGCGATCCTGATTTCTTCCAGCACCTGTGCGACATCCAGAGTCCCAAGCACCTGTGGATTGGCTGCTCCGATAGCCGAGTGCCGGCCAATCAGATCGTGGGACTCGCGCCAGGCGAGATGTTCGTCCATCGCAACATTGCCAATGCGGTCTCGCTCGACGACCCCAATTGCATGGCGGTGGTGCAATATGCCGTGGAGACGTTGGGTATCGAGCACCTGATCGTCTGCGGGCACTATGGTTGCGGCGGCGTCCGCGCGGCGCTGGGGCCGCCGCTAACCGGACATCTGGAGCAATGGCTGACCCATATCCGCGTCGTCCGCGAGCACCACGCCGCCGAGATCGACGCCTTGGCGGACGTCGACGCCCAATGGCGCCGGCTATGCGAATTGAACGTCATGGAACAGGTCGCTACCGTCTGTCGTGTGCCTATCGTCGAGGCTGCCGGTCGGCGTGAAAAGCCTCTGGTCGTGCATGGTTGGATCTACGATTTGTCCGACGGCCTGCTCCGCGATCTGGATGTTAGCGTCCGCGTGGGCTAGGCAATTACGGGGCCTAGCTCAATACGCCGACCGGCTCTGGAACGTCCGAGAAGTCGACGGGGATCTCGTCCATCGCCTCCATCTCGCCGCGGTCGCGAAAGACGTGCAGCACTCTTGCCCGCGAGATGTCGTCGTATTCCGGCTCGGGGTACTGCTGAAAGTCCGGCGCGACCTCCGGCTTCAAATCGTGGATCACTACCCGCACGCCCGGCAAACCGATAAAGTGCCGTTCCTCGGCCTGCTCCTGCCCGCCGTGCATGTCGTACAGTTCGAACATGGCCCGCACGACGCGCACGAACCGGCGATAGGCGACGCCGTCTTCGATGTAGATCAGATCGATCGCCAGGGCCTCGCAAATGTCGCGAAAATGCTGACGCACCGCCAACGGAAACGCCCGCCAATAGGGCGGGCCGATGATGTCGTGCAGCAATGTATCATAGCGATCGTAGGTTCTCGTTTCCGGTTCGTCGCGTACCAGGCCCAGCACGTACCACAAATGCAGACCGAGAAAGTAGCCCGAGCCTTGCTCGTATTTGTGGCGCGCCGCATGTTTGAATAGTCGCGACAGCACCCGCAGCAGATGCCGGCGCTTTTGGATTTCGTCCCGCCGTCGCAAGCGAAACTGCGTGTCTGCGCTTTCCAGCTCCGCCAGGCTCAACGGCAGCGGCCAGCGAGGCGGCTGCCAGGGATCGGGCGGTACGCTGTTGGCATCGGCGATTACACAGACGTCGAGTTCGCCCGGCGAACGAGCGAAGTGTACCCTCCAGCCGAGTTGTCCCAGTCTCTCCTTCCATTGCTTGGCGGATTGGCGGCTGAGCTTTCCTTGGACATGCAACGTCGGAGCCTGTCGACGCGCCAGTCTTCCGCCAACCAGCGACACCGTCCATTGCAATCGCAAGATCATCAGGGCGAAAGCGACCGCCGACCAGGCAAACAGGGTACCCATTAGCTGAGTCAACGGCATTTCACTCGCCACGGCCTGCTCGGCGCCGACGACGAAAGTTCCTCCGGCGAGAAAGATGATCGTCAACGCAACCGCCAGCATCCGCGTGAACGCCGCGATATTCATGATCCACAGCGGCGCCGAATGCGCCACGTTGGCCTCGTTCCGCCACACCAGTCGCGGCCGGCCGCGCGGCGCCAGCGGCGTCGCCAACAGCGTCACGACCCCGACGCCGATCAACATCACCACTGCGGCCGACAAGGGCAGCGTCATGCCGGCGATTACAAACGTCAACACCAGCACGCCTTGGGCGATCCACCAGGGACGCAACGAGCGGGGGTTGTTGCCAGGGAAGGTGGCCGCGAACTGGTCGTAAAGATCGCCTAAGGCGGCGAATACCGACATCGTGCCGAAGAAGAACATCGCCAGCCATAACGTGCCGAGCATCAACAGATAAGCCGTGTAGCAGCGAGGCGCCAACCAGTCGCGGGCCGCGTGCGGAAAATAGGCCGACGCCCAACCGGCCCCCACGGCAACGCCCACGGCGAGCAACGTCCACAGAATCGCTTTCCGCGGCACGCCGCGGGGCAGGGGAGGGGAGTCGCGCAGGTCGTAACCCCGCTTCGGCACGAGGTCTTTGAGGCGTTCCAGCAACTGCTTGAGCTGCCTGTTGGCGTCTCGCGCCGTCAACGATCCCCGCCAGGTCGCCCAGCAGGCCAAGCCGAACAGCACGGTCGCCAACAAGCAAGCGGCGTCGCCGATGTCGGTGGTCAGGCGGCGGCCGATATACTCCAAGCCGGTTACAAACAGGACGCACGCCGGAACGAGCATCGTCCGTCGATGCAACAGCAGACGGGGCCAGCGGAGGGTAAGACGGTAATCCTTCATCTCTCTATTCGTACTATCCCACGTCGCCCAGGTCGAGTGCCTCTCCGTAGCGCCGCAATAGTTGTTTGCGGAGTTTCGCCCAAGCGGGCGTCGCCAGGCCGGGATCTTCGGCAAGAATCTGTTCGGCGTCGCGCCGGGCCTGGTGGACAGTCTCGACGTCGCGGGTCAGGTCCGCCACCCGCAGCGGCGGCAGCCCGCTCTGTCGCACCCCGAAGAAATCGCCCGCCCCTCGCAACTGAAAGTCCAACTCCGCCAGTTCGAATCCGTCCTCCACGGCGCAGAATGCCTCCAGCCGCCGCTTCGATTCCTCCGTTTGTGGATTGCCAAACAACGTGCAGTAGCCCGGATGCTTGCCGCGGGTGATGCGTCCGCGAAGCTGGTGCAATTGAGCCAATCCAAATCGTTCCGCGCCCTCGATCGCCATCACCGTCGCATTCGGCACGTCGACGCCCACCTCGACCACGCTGGTGCTGACCAGCACTTGCACCTCGCCGTTGTGAAACTTCTGCATTACCTCTTCCTTGGCGGCGGGCGAGAGCCGGCCGTGCAGCAGACCCAGGCGATACGCCTCCAGCTCTCCGTTGGCAAGATTCTCGTAGATCGCCTCGACCGTAACCGCTTCGTCGTTTTCGACGTCTTCCACCAGCGGCGCAATCACAAACGCCTGGCGCCCTTCGTCGAGCTTGCCGCGGACGAACTTCCACCAGCGACCCCGATGCTCTTCACTGGCAAAGTAGGTGTGCAGCGGCTGCCTGCCGGGCGGGCGGTCGCGGAGCGTCGTGACCTCCAGATCGCCAAACACCGACAGGGCCACCGTTCGCGGAATCGGCGTGGCGGTCATCACCAAGTAGTGCGGGCTGACGCCGGCTTGCTTGAGCGATGCCCGCTGTCGCACGCCGAACTTATGCTGTTCGTCAATCACGACCAGTCCCAGCTTGTGGAACTGCGCGCCGCTGGCGACGATCGCCTGCGTGCCGATCACCACGTCGACCTCGCCTGCGTTGAGCCGCTTCGCGATGTCGCGGGCTTGCGCGTTGGTCAAGAAGCGCGACATCACCTCGACGCGAACCGGGTAGCCCGCGAACCGATCGCTGAAGGTCTGGTGGTGCTGTTGGG
>JBGTJT010000055.1:0-9017 GCA_041744995.1 Pirellulales bacterium
CGGCGGCGATCTCGGCCAGGATCCGCTGCGACTCCTTGGCGTGCTCGCCCAACTGAAAGGTCCGCAGGTAGGCCATCTGGCGATCGGCCGAGTTGGCGATCACGTTGCGGTCTTCCTCGAACGGCTCCAGGCCGAGCAGGCGATAATGGCTGGGCGGCCGGGCGGCGTCCCGAATGCCCAGCCATTCCACGTAAGGATCAAAAGTAGTTGACATGCGATCTAACTAGCGTAAGAAACAACGCTTGCGAACGGAATCTTGAGCCTATATTGTAACAGCATCAGCACCATGCGAGCAAGCAACGACTACTCCCAGGCCTTGCAAGCACGTCTTAACTACTGAAAACCCATGCGAACAAGCGAACAAATCCCCCATTGTGGCAGTCACTGCGACCGCCGCGCTTGCCTGTCCTGTAAATGCAGGTCGACTGACGCCGATGAAGCGGGGTGCCTAGGTTGATACGCAATACTCTTACAACCGCGCAGATTCATGCGTTTCTTCGTTATGGTTATCTGCCCAGACCCAAACAGACCAATGCAGAGCGTTTGTTTCAGCGACTGCAAGTTCATTTGAGTGAGTCAACGACGGAAGAGCCAGAAGCGAAACTGATTTCACATGGTATAGCAATTCTCAAGGGGGTCTTTGAAGAAACAGCCCAGATGTTAGGCGATAAGAAAATCGTGATCCCCATCAGTGGCGGCCTAGACTCGCGAGGTATTTTAGCGGGCATGTCGCAACTTCTTCCGAAGCGCCAGATTCACACGGTCACACTTGGAATACCAGGCGCGCTTGACTACGACATTGGACAAAAGGTCGCCCGCAAGGCAGGAATACCTAACACAGCCATCAACCTTGATAACACGTCGTGGGACGAAAGGGATCTCGTCGGCTACGCGAGGAAGTTCAACGCGCCAACTTCTTTACTTGAAGGCTTCCTGTTTAGTAAAATTTTCGACGTCGGTGGCCCGGATGCGGTCTATCTTAGCGGTTTTTTGGGTGAAGCACTCGCTGGAGCGCATTTAAAACGAGAGCCTAGCCAAACGTGGTCTGAAGCGTTGCTCAATTTTCGAGAGTGGAATTGCAGGTCGGGCTTCTCACATTTCACATCAATGGCAGAATTGCCTCAACAACCGCTTATGAGTTCAAAGCTGGTTTCATTTGACGACCAACTTGATTTGTTCATTCGCCAACGGTATTTCATTCGGCCGATCGTGCCAATGAGAGGGTATACGCATGCAATGCCGTACATGGACCTTAAATGGATTGAGTTCATGTTAAACCTTCCGCATTCCCTGAGGTTCCACCAACGCCTATACAAGTCGCTGTTACTGACAGCTTACCCTAAGCTGTTTTCAATGCCCGTCAAAAACACGGGTGGCTTGCCGCTGGAGCCTTCGCGATACAATCTGTTGAGCAAGCAAATCACGACGAGGGTTGCCAAATGCATGCACAAGATTTTGCCGGCTGGTAAAACCCGACCGTCACCCCGGCTAAATTACATCGACTTTACTCGGTCCTTTCGTGAAAAGACTGATCTTAAGGCAATTGCTGAGAAAAGCCTAAACGACCTCCATTTCAGAAAACTGCTAGATGACATTGACATTCGTCGGTTATGGCATGAGCATCAAACCGGTCAGTCTGATCATGCACGATTGATTTCCGTTCTCATCTCGCTTGAAATCTTCCTCAAAACGGATCAAACCACAACTTGACGACTACTTTTTTGGTGATAACTCGAATCGGTCGGCGAGAGCAGATTTGACTTTGTATTCACAGTCGACCCAGGCGATCCCGTTACTGCGCGAGCATCCTTCTACTTTGAGGTGCATGTCCTTGCACGAGTCGAACAGTTCGTGCCGCGACTCGGACCAAATCGAAACGTCCAAACTCAGATAAGAACTATTTGCCGGCAAGCAGGGAAGCGAAAGTTCGACTACTCCGGCGCCTTTCGTAACATCAATCCTCGTGCCAGTGAGTTTATTTGATAGCCGAAGAAAAACCTGATCGGCCGGAGTAACGATTCTTGCGTTGACTTCGATATCCTGAAAGTCTTGATCGGCTTCGTATTCAAATGACAATTTTAAGGGCTCGCCGGCGCTAATGGACTGCACTCGCGCGCCTACGGCGTTCGTGAAATAAAAATTTACGATTCTTATTCGTCCAGTACCGTTCGGCGTATCAGCCGAGTATGCGTCGAGCTTACCTGCTTGCAGTTGCCTTGATCGCATGATGTCCAAATAAGTATCAAGTGCGGACTCAGGTTCTCCCAAGGCAACAATTTTCCCATGGTCAAGTACCATCACCTGATTGGAATAGCCGCCTATCAGACTTGGGTTGTGCGAGACCAATAGAAAACTAACACCCAATTGGCGTAACTCGCCGATTCTGTTAAAGCACTTGGCCCGGAAGCTGATGTCGCCGACGGCGAACACTTCGTCGACCAGCAGGATGGAGGGGTCGGTGTGCAGGCTGACCGCCATGCCGAGGCGCACCTTCATGCCGGAGCTGTAGAACTTGACGGGGGTGTCGAGGAAGTCGTCGATGTCGGCAAAGGCGGCGATCCGCTCGAACTTGGCGTCGATCGCCCGGCGGCTCATGCCGAGGATGGCGCCGATCACGTACACGTTCTCGCGGCCGGTAAGCTGGGGATGGAAGCCGGCGGCCACCTCGAGCAGCGCCTCGAGCCGGCCCTGGTACTCGATGCGTCCGCGGTCGGGCTTGACGATGCCGTTGAGCATTTTCAGCAGCGTGCTCTTGCCCGCGCCGTTGTGCCCAACGATGCCCAGGCACTCGCCGCGGCGCAGCTCGAAGGAGATATCGTTGACGGCCCAGAACTCAGCGGGGCGAAGCTGGTCGTGGGCGTAGTCGATGCCGGCCACGTCGCGAGCGACGTCCAGCCCGGCGTACCACATGGAGCGCTTGAGGCTGCGGCAGAACTTCTTGGAGACGCCTTCGGCTTGTAGGACGATGTCGTCGTTCAAGGGGTTAGATCCTCTCAATGATCCGCGGCATGGCCAGGTTGAAGGTCCGCCAGCAGAGAATGAACGCCAGCGGCGACAGCAGGCCGAGCACCAGCAACTCGTAAGGGTGCGTCAGGTAACCCATCGTGGCCAGATCGCGAAAGGCGATCACAAACGGGCTGGCCGGATTGAGCCAATTCATCAGGCTGCGGGGCCAAACGTCGGGCGGCGAGTAGAGCACCGGGCAGACAAACATCAGAAACATCAACGCCATGCCGATCGCGCTGCCAAAATCCCGCAGCACGGCATTGGCCGCCGCCAGCAGGAAACCGATGGCGGCGACCCACAGCAGCATGGGAATCAGCACCAGCGGCGCCAAGAGGATGGTCCACGGCGGCAGAAATTGATAATAGGCAAACACCGGCACCAGCAGGACCGTACGAATCAGGAAACCGACAATCGAATCGAGCACCGCAGCCAGCACCAGCGTTTCCCGCGGGAAATTCACCTTCACCACGAACGAGCCGGCCGAGGTGAGGCTTTGGGTACACTTGGCCAGGCCCATGGCGAACAACTGCCAGGTCGACATGCCCAGCAAGGCGAACAGCACATACGGCAGCCCTTGGGAATCGAGCACCAGCGTGCGGGAGACGTTCAGGTAGGCGAACGCGGTGACGGTCACCACCGTGGGCGCCAGCGCCCAGAAGTATCCCAGGCTCGATTGCCGATAGAGGGCGCGGAACGAGCGAAGAAACAGCCGCCAGGTGAGTTCGTGGCTTTGGAGCAGGTGTTCGTTCATCTGCCGCCACACGTGGCGGCCGAAGCCGCGGTCGACGTGGGCGTCGTAGGTAACGATTTCTTCGTCCGCCGCCGGTAATGCGTTGGTGGTCGTCATGCGGGAATGGTCGGAAGATGTCTAGTGAGAAAAAAGTCGGGAATCCGCTTTCTCCTCATTCTATTTGAAAAGGGGCGAGCGCCGACTGTTATTATACCCGGGCCGGGCAAGTAAATGCAGAAGGCGGCCGTTATGGTTGACGAAATCAATGCGATCGCTAACACCCCGTCGAGCGCTAATTGCGGCGCACGGCTCATGGGATTCCCCGCACAATCGGGGGGCCGATTAGTTTACTGGTCCAGACCGGCAGCTTTTGCCAGGCGCGGATCATCATTCGATACTTGGCGTTGTCGGGGCGCAGCTCGCCGACGTCGCCCCGTCGGACGTGGTACTGCCAGACGGCCGCATGCGGCTGGGCGCCCCATTGTTTCTTGAAGCGATAGGTGCCGCTGTCGACGCTGCTGCGGCCGAAGTCGAACACCGCCTGGCCGCGCTCGACCGCGCGGCGGAGCAGTTGCCAGTACATCCACATATTGGCGTTGGCCGAGTTGTACTCGCGGAGCGCGCTGGCGCTGGGCACTTCGGTCGTACCGGGGCCGTGCAGCAGCAGCGCGGCGGCGACCGGACGGTGTGCGTCGCGAAGCACGCACAGCTCGGCCTCGTCGCGGAACTCGGACAGGATCGCGGAAAACAGCCTCCGACTGAAGACCGGTGTGCCGAGGTCGCGCATGTTGCGGGCGAACACCGCGTAGAAATCGTCGAGCTGTTCTGCCCCGCCCCAGCAGAGGGCGAACTCCTGTTTCTCTCCCTTGCGGATCTGGTTGCGGACCTTGGGCTGAAAACGGTTCCATAGCGCGTCGGCGTTCGCCGGCAACTCCAACCGCATGTGGACCTTGTCGGTGCGGGTGACCGTCAGCTTGGGGTGCTCGATCAGTATCTCGTGCCGCAGTTCGAGGTATTGCACGTTTAGGCGATCGGCCAGGCGGACAGCGTCGTCGATCAGCCGCGCTGCAATGTGGTCGCTGTCGGCGATCACCCCGGCGGAATTGATGTACGGCAGGCTCACCAGAAACGACCCGAACAGCAGCGACTTGACGTGCATCAGCGGCAGCAAGCCGACCGTGCGGCCGTGCTGCTGGGCCTCCAGGCAATAGGGCGTCTGCCGCAACCCGCGCTGGAGAACCGGCAACCACCGCGGATCGCCGGCGAGCGAGGGCCAGCGGTCGGCTAGGAACTCGCTCCGCCACTTTTGCAGATGCCCCGCGATCGAGGTGCGATCGTGGCGTTGCACGGTCAAGGTTTCAAGGTTTGCTGTCACGGTTGCAGGCATGGTTCTAGCGGACGGCCGAGACGATCTCGGCCACGTCGCTGGTCAATTGCTCGACGTCTTGCATCGTATTGTAAACGTAAAAGCTCGCCCGCACGGTCGGCCTCGACTTGAGGGCCTGGTGCAGCGGCTCCGCGCAGTGAAAGCCGGACCGAACCATCACGTTGTTGCGCGCACTCAACATGCGGGCCACGCCGTGGGCTTCGAGGGAGTCGATGGTGAAGCTGACAATGGCCAGCCGATTCTCAGGGCGAATGCCTCCCAGTACCGAGACCCGCGGAATGGCGGCCAGACGTTCCGTACAGGCATGCGCCAAGCGGCGCCCATGTTGTTCCACTTGGGCGAGATCAAGCCGCTGCAGGTAGCGGACCGCCGCCCCCCAGCCGATGACATTCTCGATGGCGGGCGTGCCCGACTCAAACCGTAGCGGGGGCGGTTGCAGCTCAAAACCCTCCTGCGTAACGGAACTCACCATCTGACTGCCAAGCCGGCTTGGCCGTAGCGACTCCAAGCGATCGCCTTTCACATAAAGCACCCCAACTCCGCTGGGCCCCAGCATCTTGTGACCGCTGAACACAAGAAAGTCGACGTCGAGGCCATGGGCGTCGAGTGCCAGGTGCGGCGCCGATTGAGCCGCGTCGAGTAACACGGCGGCGCCGTGCCGGTGCGCCATCGGCACGATTTGCGCAACGTCGTTGACGGCGCCGGTCACGTTATTGACGTGCCCGACGGCCACCAGATCGAGGCCCTGCTTGAGAAGTTCCTCCAGGTGATTCAGATCGACGGTTCCCTGCGCTGTGATCTGGATGGGTTGAAAGCGGGGATTCGCCATCCAGCCCACCAGGTTGCTGTGATGCTCCCCGAGACTGGCGGCGACGCGAGCATCCGCGTAGTGCTGCTGCAACAATTGAATGCTGTCGGTGGCGCCATGGGTTAGGATGATTTCCCGCGAATCGGCGTGGATAAACCGCGCCAGGCGATCTCGCGCTCGTTCGAATTGCTCCGTGGCCTCTTTGGCCAGCCCATGCGCGGCGCGATGAATGTTGGCGGTCGACCATTCATAGAACTGCGTAACGGCCTCAATGACCGGCCGCGGCTTGAGGCTGGTTGCCGCACTGTCCAAGTAGACGATCCGACGACCCTCGATCTGCCGCGCAAGCAGCGGAAAGTCTGGGCGAATATCTGCAAAAACGTCCGGGCGGTCGGACAACGAACCTGTCGTAGGGCTAAGTGTTGACATCAGTTTCTCTGGGACACCGACTCCCGACCCAGCATCGCACCGGCGGCCGACTTGACGAAGCGAAACTTGCCGCTTTCCTCCGCAGGAATCGTACTCACGACGTGCGGTTGGATCTCGGTGCGGGAGCCTAGCAACTCTCGCAGCCGCACCACGGCCTGATCGGTCGCCGTAGTCGCATCCCCGCGCGGCACCAGCAGCAACTCAAACTCCCCAGACCCTTCCTGCACCAATTGAAACTGGTCAATGAAGGAGAGGGCGAACATGGCATCGCAGATGGCGTCGCTGCTGACCAGCTCGCCGGAGTCGGTGACCAGCGCATCCTCCAGGCGGCCCTCGACCACCAGTCGCGGCGCGGTTCGTCCACAGGGGCAAGCATCGACGAACAGCCGCCCCAGGTCGCCAATTTCATAGCGGATCATCGGCATCGCAAAATTCCCAAGGTCCGTGATCAAGATGCGGCCTACCTCACCCGGCGAGCAGGGGCGCTCGCCGCGGACAATCTCGACCACAAACAAGTCGGAGAACAGATGCATGCCGTTGTGGTATCGGCAATCGCAGGCGATCGGCCCGAGTTCGGCCGACCCGTAGTCGTCGCGAAACTCCCCAGCAAAGCCCTGCAGAATCTGCTCGCGCATGACCGGGCTGACGCTGCCGCCAAACGGCTTCACGACCGGCACCGGCAACGGCGCTCGGCCTGTCTGGTGGACGTAGCGGGCAATCTGCTGCAGGTAGGTTGGCAACCCCTTCAACACATGCGGCCGATAGGTTTCAAGCTGCTCGACGTACTCCGCCAGCATCGCTTCCGGCGGATTGCTCCCCGCGGAACCAAAGGGCGGCAACACCTGTTTGCGCAACAGCCAGCGATGTTCGAGCGCTCCGCGCAGGTCACTCACTTTGTCTCGGTCGCGCCAGGCGTTTCGCCGGGCCATTCCCTTCATTAACTGGGCGACGGAATCCTGACGTTGGCCCTCTTCGCCGCAAACCTCGCTGCACGCATCGGGGGGAATCTCTGTCATTCGGTAACCCAACCGATAGCCGTCCGACAAATAGAGCGATCGCATTTGGGCGGCGCGGCCCAGGTCCCGTTTGGCAAAATCGTGAATCGCCACCAACCGATTGGCCGTCCCGCGCGTCGAGACATACTGCCAGCTCGTGCGATCCGCTTGCTCATCGACGATTCCCTCGGGAAAGTTTCGCTGGATATCCACTTTCGATGTGCAGGGCAGGCGAGCTAAATCCGCCAGCGAACAGACGCTACTGGCGGTTACCCCGCAGGCTTGCCAGCGCTTGCGATAGTAGGGCACATGGCGTTCCGCGTGATGCAGCAGTTTGTGCAGTCGGCTTAGTTGCAACTGATGCAGTTCGGCCGGCGGAAGGACTTCTATCTGCTGCATCTGGCGGAACAACGACCAAAAGCGGCTCTGGGTTGGCCACAGGCTGAGGGGCAACACGAAGTTTTCGAGTATCCAGGGAACCATCGGATGAAACTAGCCGCCCGCCTTGCTTTCCAGCATCTGACGATAGGTCTCCACAAAAGAATCCTGCATCTGTCGTTCATCGAAGTAGCTTGTAGCCCGCTGTCGTCCTGCCTCGCCAAGGGCGGTTCTCAGGCGCGGATCGCCGGCGATGATCGTAAGTTGGCGGGCGATCGCTGCATGGTCCGTCGCCGGGGCGAGCAGGCCCGTTTCGCCGTCGATGATGATCTCGGAGACGCCGCCGACGTCGGTCGCCACGCACGGCAGGCCGGCGGCCATCGCCTCGATTACGGTGAGCGGAATTCCCTCGGTGACGCTGGTCAACAGGAAGATATCGCTGGCGGCGAGGATCTCGGCGACGTCTTCCCGCGAGCCGAGCAGGCGAACATGCTGCTGCAGGCCCAACTCAGCCACCAGGGCCTCGAGCGCTTGCCGCTGCGGTCCGTCGCCGACAATCAGATAACGGAGGCGGGGGAACTGGGCTACCGTCGCACTAATTGCCCGCAAGGCTGTGGGATAATCTTTGAGTTCGACCAACCGGGCGACTTGCGTGACGACCAGGTCGTCTGCGGCCAGTTGCAGTTGCTGCCGCACCACGGAGCGATCCGGCAGCGCCTGGTAGGGCGCCAGATCAATGCCGTTGTAGATCACCTCGATCCGTCGGCGGGGGATGCCTTCGTTGGCGACCAACGCCTCACGAACCTGAGCGCCGACCGCCACCACGCGGTCGGTGCGGCGCAATAGCACGCGATTGGCCAGCACCCGCTTCCAGCGGCGGTAGTCGGGCCAGCCGCGGCCGTGCTCGTGGAACAGGATCCGCGGAGTGGACCGCAGGCCGCGCGCCATCGCCGCATAGAAGTACGGCGAAAACTGATGGGCATGCACCAAATCGACCTGGTTTTCGTGCAGGAATTTCTTTAGCCGCCGCACACACCCGAAGTCGACGCCCGGCCGGCGGGCCAGGGCTTCCACGACAAAGCCCTCCTGTTGCAGTCGCTCGCCGATCGCCCCCAAGGTATCGAGGCAGGCCAGCACGACATTGAACTCTCCGCGCTGGTGCAGCGCGTATTGCCGGGCCAGCACCTCCGCGCCGCCGTAGTCCATTTGCAACAGCAGATGGCAGACCGTGGGCCGGCCGTTCGCCCTCGTGGCGGCGCGAGTGTGATGCTCGTTGGTTGCAAC
>JBGTJT010000056.1:0-2441 GCA_041744995.1 Pirellulales bacterium
GGTCCCTTCGGCGTCGTCCGGCAGCGGTTGCCCGGCGACGGTGACGGAGCCTTCGACCACGGCCGTGGGATAATCAGGCCCGTCCTGTCCGCAACCGGACGCCAGGGCAACCAGGATCATGACCGCGGTTCGTCGTGCCGGCCGCGATTGAAACACTCGGTGCATCGACAAGCTCCTACTTTCTACGCCGGCTGACGAACAGCAGGCCGACTGCGGCGATGCCTGCCAGCAAAAGGCTCTGCGGCTCGGGAACAATCGAAGCACTGAGCGATTGCATCACGCCGGCGCTGACCGCCTCGTCCCAGAAGATGACGCGGTCGAACAAGCCATGAAAATCATTAGCTCCTCCGGGGCCGGCGCCGATGTGAAACCAGTCGCCAGTATCGAACGCATTGGCGTCGAACGTGCCAATCGACGCCCCGTCGATGAACATCTCAATGACGTCTGCTCCACCTGCGCCGGTGCCCGAGTAGACCAGCCCGATGTCGTACCATTCGCCAACAACAACATCGAATCCGGTATCGTTGGTATTGCCAGCGAAGCTAGTCAGCAGATTGCCGCTTCCATCAACGCGCAGATCCCAGCGTGACGGGCGGCTAAAAAGAAACTGGTTGCCCCCGAGGTTGGAAAGCTGCTTGACGCGGGCCCAGACACTGAACGTGTCGTTGGTCGACAGCGCCGCTTCTCCGTTGAAGTAAATGTACCCTTCGCCGACAGCGTTGCCGCCGGTTCGCAGACCGAACCCGTCCACATTCGTCTTTCCGGCCAACTCACTCGGCGAATAGGTTCCGTAGTGCGGCGTCTGAATGATCGATCCCCGTCTCAGGTTGTTGCTGTCGTCGCGCAGCGCCGCCGAGTCGACGCCTGTACCGCCGGGAACCGCCTGGCCGTCGGCTACGGCGATGCTGCTGAACGTGTCGCGGTTGAACTGCCAATCGCCGATCACCGATCCGCCGGGATGCGTGGCGGACGCTTGCAGGCCGTACATTCCTGCCGTTTCGTTGTGATTATTCTTGACATCGGCATCGGTCAGCACGCCGTCATGCACGCGGACCCGGCCGATCGAGAGCGAGCCGCGCAAACTGGCGGTCACGGTGTTTCCATTCGAGTCCATCTGGGCGGCAATTAGCATGTCGATGCCGTCGTGGGCGTCGACCGCGCCGATCGTCTCGATATTCTGGAGCGTCCCTCCTTCGTAGACTCGCGTCACGTTTCCGTCATACGTGTAGACCAGATGGTGCCACTGCCCTGCCGCCGGGACGGCGCCCCATCCGATGTCCGCCGGTCCCCATTTGCCCACGGCTCCCCAGTTGGCATGGGTGCCATAATTGAAGCTAATGTTGGTACCGTCTCCGCCGCCTCGCTTGGCCAGCGAGACCATGCCTTCCTCGCCAGCAACCGACGGATTGAAGACCCACACCTCGATCGATCGTGCGCCGGCGGCGCCCGCTCCGGTAAGTGAGCCTGGCGCGGCCGGTCCGCGGTAATAGTCGTTGACACCATCGAAGCTGACACCGACGTTCGCATTCGGGCCGAACGTGCCAACGACCGGATTGCCGAATTCGGCAAAGTCGGCGAGCGTGCCGTTGTTGATCCAAGTCGCCGTGCCCGCCGATGCATGGCTTGCATCAAGATCCACGAAGAGCGTACCGGCATCTGTCAGTGCGCCATTTGCTTGTTGGCATTCATCAAACGCCCATGTCGTTGCCAAGGTTAGAGCCAACATTGACACATGCATGAGGGCACTCGAGCGCCTTTTACGAACTTTTGTAGCCATATCTATACTCCCACCTGAAAAAGAAAAAATACTGCGTGAATTACGGTTGCTTTATCCCTGTCGTTTCATATCAGCTATTCTGTCGATGGACCCGTTGTGCTCGAGCGTTGTACGCCTGATTCTCGATCAGCAACCCGTTCCGGCCCCAGTTTGAAATTCGCGGCGATCTCGCCCGGCGTTAGCGCCCGGTTGTAGATCCGCAGTTCGTTGTAGTCGGCTTGGGCGGTGGCATCGACGGCGAACGCCGAACGACCCAGCCAGAAGGCGTCGTCCGGCTGGTTGGTAGGATGCGCCGCGCCGGTTGGCGCCACGCCGACCAAGCGGCCGTTGCGATACCAGCGGACTTCGCCCAGCTTGTCGCCCAAGGCGCTGGAGCGCCAAGTGACGGCGATATGATGCTCGGAACCGAGCGCCAGCGGCGAGCGGGTGTCGAGCGAGAATGCGCCGTGCCGTTCCAGCCGTTGCGAGTTGAGCTGCATGTCGTTGGTCCAGGAGAGAAAGAACTCGTGGCTCGGGTCGACTCCATTGTTGATGCTGAACACCCGTCCCCATTTCTGAACACCTTGCAGGCTCGCCCAGCATTCGATGGTGACCTCTTCGTGGCCGCGGATCAATCCGGGCGGCAGCGCGACGTAATCGGCCCGCTCGCGAGGTCCGCCCGCCA
>JBGTJT010000057.1:0-5665 GCA_041744995.1 Pirellulales bacterium
GACGCCAGCGCGGCGGTGGCCGGCGAGATCGCGCGGTTGATTCGCGACAAGGCGGCGGCCGGCGAGCAGGCGGTGCTGGGTCTGGCGACCGGCAGCACGCCGACCGGTGTGTACGATGAATTGATCCGGCTGCATCGCGAAGAAAGTCTCTCGTTCGCCAACGTCGTCACCTTCAACCTGGACGAGTACTTTCCCATGCAGCCGGAGGAGCTGCAAAGTTACCACCGGTTCATGTACGAGCATCTGTTCGACCACATCGACATTCCGGCCGACAACGTCCATATTCCCGACGGCACGCTGCCGATGGAACAGGTCGGCGACCACTGCCGCGGCTACGAAGAGCAAATCGCCAAGGCGGGCGGCATCGACCTGCAACTGCTGGGCATCGGCCGCACCGGGCATATCGGCTTTAACGAGCCGGGCAGCGGCAAGACCAGCCGCACCCGCCTGATCACGCTCGACAAGGTCACCCGGCTGGACGCCGCCAGCGACTTCTTCGGCGAGGAGCACGTGCCGCGGCGGGCGATCACAATGGGGGTCGGCACGATCCTGGCCGCCCATCGCGTGGTGATCATGGCCTGGGGCGAACATAAGGCGCGGATCGCCCGCGACGCCATCGAGGGCGAAATCACCTCAGCCGTGGCGGCCAGCTTCCTGCAGGAGCATCCCAACGCGGCGTTCGTGCTGGACGAGGCCGCTGCCGCGGAACTCACCCGCAGCAAGTGCCCCTGGCTGGTCGGCCACGTCGAGTGGACCAGGCCGAAGATTCGCCACGCGGTCATTTGGCTGGCGCAGTTGCTGGGCAAGCCGATCCTCAAACTGACCGAAGAGGACTACAACGAAGCGGGACTGCAAGACCTGCTTGCCGAGCACGGCCCGGCCTACGACATGAACCTCAAGGTGTTCCGCCATCTGCAAGGCACCATCACCGGCTGGCCCGGCGGCAAGCCGGAGCACGCCAAGCAGCCGGGCGACCGCAAGCAGCCGCACGACCACATCTTTCCCAAGCGGGTGCTGGTCTTCTCGCCCCATCCGGACGACGACGTGATTTCGATGGGAGGCACGCTGATCCGGCTGGCCGATCAAGGGCACGAAGTCCACGTCGCCTACCAAACCTCCGGCAATATCGCGGTGTTCGACGAGGACGCGATCAAGTTCGCCGACTTCTGCGGCGAGTTCAACCATCTGTTCGGCATCGACAAAACCCGCACCGAGGAACTGGAGCAGCACATCGAGGCGTTCGTCAAGAACAAGGCGGCCGGCCAGGTCGACAGCCCCGAGGTGCAGCAGATCAAGGGGCTGATCCGCCGGGTGGAGGCCCGCTGCGCGATTCGCAGTTGCGGCAACATCCCGGAACAGCACCTGCACTTCATGAACATGCCGTTCTACGAAACGGGCCGGGTCCGCAAGAAGCCGCTTTCGGACGAAGACGTGCAGATCACGGTCGACCTGCTCCGCGAGATCAAGCCGCATCAGGTGTACGCGGCCGGCGATCTGGCCGACCCGCACGGTACGCACCGCGTCTGTCTGGAGGCGATCTTGCGCGCTTGCGACGCGGTCCAGAAGGACGACTGGTACCAGCAGTGCGTGGTCTGGCTGTACCGCGGCGCCTGGCACGAATGGAGCCCGCACGAGATCGAAATGGCGGTGCCGCTCAGCCCCGACGAAGTGCATCGCAAACGGGTGGCGATCTTCGCCCACGAATCGCAGAAGGACAAGGCCCTGTTCCCCGGCAACGACGCTCGCGAGTTCTGGCAGCGAGCCGAAGACCGCAACCGGGCCACGGCAGTCACCTACGATAAACTGGGCCTGGCGGAGTATGAGGCGATGGAGGGCTTTGTCGCTTGGGACGGGAGCTTGGAGGCGATCTAATTTGCCCCCTGAAGATCATTAGCCCCCGGTGAACACACCGGGGGCACTGTAGGGCGTCATAGCCGTCGGATGGCGCCCCCGCGCACCGGCCGCAAGCTCACTGCATAGCGGCGACGGCCGGCGGCGATGTTTGAGCCGTGGGTGTATTCACCCACGGTTAAGAACTCAACTCAAAAAGGGAAAGCCAAAAAGGGGTCCGGTCTCTTTGATCATTGGTTGCGACGACATTGCGCCGCAGTGTAGACTAGTGTGGCAATCAGCAACCTTTCGTCAGCAAGGACACCCCATTCCATGCTCACCCCGCGTCTAATTCTCTCCTGTTTCGTGCTGCTGTCGGCCGCCATCGCCCAGGGGGCCGACCGCCCGCCTAATATCCTATTTATCATGTCGGACGACCACGCGGCGCAGGCCGTCGGCGCGTATGGCAGACGGTTGGCGGAGTTGAATGCCACGCCGAATATCGATGCGCTGGCCATAGGCGGCATGCGCTTCGACGCGGTCTTCTGCCACAACTCGATTTGCACGCCCAGCCGGGCCACGATCTTGACCGGACAGTACTCGCAGGCCAACGGTGTGCTGGACCTCGACGGCAACTTGCCGGCGGACCAACAAACCTTGCCGCTGCGGATGAAGCAGGCTGGCTATCACACGGCCATGATCGGCAAGTGGCACCTGAAGCAGGAACCGGCCAGCTTCGACTATTACTGCGTGTTGCCCGGTCAAGGCAAGTATTTCAATCCCGTGTTTCGCGTTCGCGGCGACCGGCCGTGGCCGGCCAGCACGGTCACAAAACAGGGCAGCCACTCGTCGGACGCGATCACCGACTTCAGCGTCGAGTGGTTGTCGGAAAAGTGGGACCGCCAGCGGCCCTTCTTCCTGATGCATCACTTCAAGGCGCCGCACGATATGTTCGAGAACGCGCCGCGCTACGATGAATATCTGGCCGATGTCTCCGTGCCGGAGCCAGCCAATCTACGGACGCCGCCGCCCTCGGGCCTTGGCTCCGGCTTGACCAAGGGCCATGAACCGTGGCGACTCGGCCGCAAGCTGGGGATCGATCAGACGTTGGAAGAGCCAGCCTACAGCGCGGCGGTCTATCAAGAGTATCTGAAACGCTATTTGCGGTGCGTGAAGGGCATCGACGACAACGTCCAGCGATTGGTCGAGCAGCTTCGCGAAATGGGCGAACTGGACAACACGCTGATCATCTACACCTCGGATCAGGGGTTCTTCCTGGGCGAGCACGACCTGATGGACAAACGGTGGATGTACGAAGAGGCCATGCGGATGCCGTTTATCGTTCATTGGCCCGACAGAGTCGCGGCGGGTTCCAGCAACGACTGGCTGATCAACAACACCGACTTCGCCCCGACCCTGCTGGAAGTGGCGGGCGACAAGGCGCCCGAGACGATGCAAGGCCGTAGTTTCGCCGCCGCGCTCACCGGAAAACCGAAACCGGACGACTGGCGAACCGCTACCTACTATCGATATTGGATGCACATGGCGCACAGCCTGGCGACGCCCGCCCACTTTGGCCTGCGCACGGACCGCTACAAGCTGATCTTCTTCTACGGCGCCAACTTGAAGGGGGAAAATCGCACGCCGGCGACGTGGGAGTTCTACGACTTGCACAAAGATCCGCACGAAATGCACAATGAATACGGGAACGCCGCGTACGCGGACGTCGTCGCCGAGTTGAAGGCCGAGCTCAAGCGCACGCGCGAAGCATTGGGCGAAACCGATAAGCAATATCCAGCCATCCAGAAGATCATTGACGAGAACTGGTGAGCCGCGCGTCTGCTCGGGCCGGCACAAAAGTGTCGGATATGGTTTAGCTGTTCGGAAAGGAGTTTGGAAGTGACCTAGCACCTGCCGCCGCACCGGCGGGTGATCGCTTTTGCAGTCCTTGCAAATAGCATCAAAACGAGAGTGAAAAAACCAGCGAGGGCAAAACTACCGACCACGTAGAGTAGGCTGCACAAAACTGCATTGGCAGCGGACATGCCGTTTGCCTCGGAGGGAAATAGCGATGCCTCGGGGTAGAGTACAAATAGCAAGGGAACCAGCGACAAGCTGAAGTTGCCTGTCCAACCCGCAATGAGCCCCGCCCACAGGGCTGCTATCCGGAACAGCGAGAGAAGAGCGCCCGTTGCTACAAAACGAAACACCCAGCCCTTTGTCGCCGCATGGGGATTGACGGGATGGCTTGACTTATCCCGACAGTGCAGCAGCATTTCACTAATCGCTGCGGCCATGCAAGTGACGACACCCAGCCCCAACGCATTCATTAGAACAACAGCGAGCATGGACCCAACTTCAATCGACATTTGCAATGACGCCTCACGGTGAGCCGGTTGTTTGCGTGGCTGACTTGGCTTGTTTGATCCAGTCCGCTTCCAGGCAGGCCAGCGGCACGTCGAACTCGCGGGGGTTTTGGTACTCGCCGTCGAACACCAGGCAACGGACCGTCTCGCCCGGCTGCTTGCCGCGGATGTAGTCCAGCAGCCAGTCGACCCCCTCGACCTGTTTTCCGTCGATTGTTGCCAGGATGTCTTTCTCACGGACGCCCGCCTTGCCGCCGGCGCCTTCGCTGGCCACTTGCACGCAGACAACTCCGCGGGCCTCTTCCGGCAGCTTGGCGATGAACTCGCGCGGCTGGGAGAATATCTCCTCGACGGCGAATTCCAATGTGCAGGTTTGCGCATGTTCTTTCGTTTCCAGCAATCGCTTGATCGCCGACAGCGGCCCGGCGCTGGCCAGGCCTTGCATCGAGCCTTCGATCTTCATCGCGCTCGATTGCACCCCCACCAACGCGCCTTGGCCGTTCACCCACGGCGCACCGGAAACGCCGGGCGGGGTCATGCCGGAAATATGCATCGCGGCAATGAAGTGCCGCCTTGTCCCGCCCCAGGCGATATATTCGTAAGTGTGCCGCTTGCGGGCGGAATAACCCTTCAGCAACACCTCGCGGCGAAAGAACGGATTGCCAAACAGGTAAACCGGCGTCGCAGGTTCGGGCCAAGCCTCGGCCAGGGCGAGCGCCTTGTACGGCGCCTCTCGCGGGGGCAACCGCAACAGGCAGGCGTCGTGCCCCAGATCGACGGCGATGACTTCCGCCGCCAGCTTGCCCAGTTCCCGCGAGTGAACCTCCACCTTGCGGTCGGGGCCGCCGAGAACGTGCGCGGCGGTGAGCACGATGCCGCTCGGATCGATCACGCTGCCGGAACCATCCAAGCGGCCGTCGACCAGAATCTCGACGCACCGCGGCTGCAGGTAATCGTACAGGCCGGGCATCGGTCGTTCGTCGGCCCACAGCGGGGCGCACAAGGCCGCTGAACAGATCAATACCGCGGCGGCGAGACGGTCGACGGGTTGCATCCAACGCTCCAACTGTGGGGAAGCTATCATTGCCTTAACGCTGTCATTGTAAGCCAGCCGCTCGACGGGTGCGAGTATACGGTGGCGATTCGGCGGCTATGTAGCCTCCGTGCTCTCCGTGCCTCCGTGGTTGAATTCTCGATAGTTTGCTTCAGACGGCTGAAGTGTTACGAATTGTCATGCATTTGCGCAGCCCCGCGCCAACCTGCCCGCCGGACGGCAAATTCGGCACAATCGAAACAATCCGTACAGTTTACGTCAAGCGGACGCCGTGAATCGCCGATCTCGATGGTGAGATTGCGCCTGAATCTCAATCGCTCAGGCGCGCCAATAATGCTAGCGGCGGGGTCGCCGCGGCAGGCAGGCGCGTGCCTATTACCAAGGTCGCTCGCGTGGCTGAAGACGGCAACAACTC
>JBGTJT010000058.1:0-5692 GCA_041744995.1 Pirellulales bacterium
AAGTGCTGCGGCGCATAGCGCCCCAACTTGGTGCCGAGATAGTAGCTGTCGCGAGGAATCTCCGGCAGCACGCGGCCCAGCAGCAACTCGCTCATGCCGCGGCCGTAGTAGGGGGAGGTGTCGATGAAGTTCATGCCGGCGTCGAGCGCCACGCGCACGCACTGCAGCGCTTCGTTCAGGTCGATCCCGCGAAACTCCGCGCCCATCGAGGACGCACCAAACGACAGCTTGGTCAACTCCAAGCCGGTCTTGCCAAGAGGTCTCCGCTCCACAATCTCATCCTGGTGAGGTTTACGGCGAAAAAGTGAAACCGGCCAATATACACTATTCGACCGGTCGCCAGTAGGACGGCTATCCGAGGCCAAGCAAACGGTGAGACGGCGCTGCCGAGGCCAGGGCATTAAGGGTGGCAATGTGATCAGGATTTTGAACAGGAGGGAACAGAGAAAACAAAGAAAAGTATTCTCAGTTGCCTCCTTTTCCCTCAGTTTGCTCAAGCAAAGAGATCATCGCTACCTCCGAAACCGGATGCCGGTATAGCGTGTTTCATGTATTTTGGTCTGAGTTGGTTCGTCTTGTCAGCTTGCATCCACGCCTGGCGCGAATCTGACAGGCATTCATTTTACAATTTCAATCGACTCTTCAGGCAACAGAGCGGGGCAGAGTCAACAGAGCATGTATCTCTCCGTTTTCTTCGTTTCCTCCTGTTCCAACAGCCCTGGTAGACATTTAAAGCCCTGGCCTCGGCAGCGCCGTTTTACGAATTCTCTAGTCCTGAAGACGGCCTCGGTAGGCCCACAGTCCTAAGGCAGGATTGCTAACAAAATAAAATTCCTCGCCCTCTGGGGACGTGTTCCAGCCGTCTCTTAGCGTCTCCGGGTCGTACCGGTTGAGCATCTCGGCCAGATCGCCATATTCATAGCCGACGTCTTCGATTTCTTGGCGGGTCATGTCGCCGGGGCAGTAGGTGATGCGGAAGCGGCCTTCCGACGAGCCATGAATCAAGTGCGCCGCCGCGGAGAGATTCTCTTGCATTTCAGGGTCTTCGTCGACAAACCGCTGCACCTCCGGCGTGGTGCGATATCCGTACTTGCGGATCAAACGGTCGATCTCGGGATCCTCGCCGAATTTCTCCACGCCAGGGGCCAGTACGATCAGTTGGCCGTCGTCGGCGATGGCCATCCGCGTACGATAGATCGACTTGTTGCCGAGCCAAGTGCTGTGAAACTCCTCGGGATCGAGGTAGACGACCACCTTGTGCATCTCGCGGTCGAGGATCTTGAAATTGACCTCCACCGACAGCGCGGCCGCCAACTCGAAGCACTCATGGTCGTCGCCGATGAACAGTCCTCGGGTGACCAGTTTTCCGTCGGCGTCGGCACCCACCACGGTCAGCACATAGACCAGCGGCAAGTGCTGGCAGAAGGTGTCCTGGGCGTAATTGAGGATGCGCCGCAACGGCGTATCGGCGCGGCCCATCGTGCGTTCCATGCCGTAGGCGGCACTGAGGTAATGGCTTTCGTTGATACCGCGGACGCCGCCGGTGCCGACGAAGATATTTTTGTTGTAGTTGGCTACTCCAATCACCTCGTGCGGCACCGCCTGGCCGATCGAGAGGATCAAGTCGTGCCCCCCCTCCCACAGCAGTTTGTTCAACTGCGCCGGCCACGGTCGCTGCCACAGGCCCTCGGTCGCCTGCGAGACGAATTCCCCAGGCACCTCGCCAATCGTGATCACGTCGCTCCGCCAGCGATGTTCCCGGATCAGAGTCTTCGGCAAGCTGGGAAACATCTTTTCCAATTGCCAATCGGGCATCGGATCGTGCGTGCCCAAGGCCGGCATCACGTCGGTCAAGGCGGCGCCGTAATAGTCGTGCGTGAGGCAGGTTAATTGCCCCGCTCGGCTATTGAACCGGGTGAAGTCGGGCGGCACCGCCAACACCTTATTGCGCCGGCCCAGCGCGGCGAGCGCCTCGTACAGGCCGGCCTGGAGGTCGCCGTCGGTGAGCACGGAAGCTACCGATCCCTCTTGAAAGTACATCGCCATCTTATGGTACCATAATGACTTAAGGCAATCCGAACCGGGCCAGTCGGCGACCCGCCGCGAACCCCACAGGGGCCGCCGGCGTAGATGAAGCGCTATCGACAGGACCGCTGAAACATTTGATTATATCATTATGATGAAGTTGGCTGCAGCGGGCGTCGTAGCGGGTGGTCGGAATCGATTTCGATCCCCGGCCAATGCATCCTCGAACCTCAAACCCCACGGGCGACAGGCAGATGAAGCACTTTGCACCGGTACTACTCATAACAGCCTGCCTGACCTTTGGCCTGGCGTGCAACCGAGAGAACATCCCCATGGCTGAATTGAACGAACCCGCCGCCAGCGCCGCCGACGCCCGCGAAGCAGAACCAAGCGGCACGGAGCAGGCAACCTTGGGGGGCGGCTGCTTTTGGTGCGTCGAAGCGCCGTTTCTGCAGTTGGACGGGGTGGAGCAGGTTGTCAGCGGCTATGCCGGCGGCGACGTGCCCAATCCCACTTATGAAATGATCAGCACCGGCGCCACCGGCCACGCCGAAGTGGTGCAGGTCACCTACGATCCGGCAAAGCTCAGCTACAGCGACGTGCTGGAGGTGTTCTTCACCGTCCACGACCCTACACAACTGAACCGCCAAGGCGCCGACGTCGGCACGCAATACCGCTCGGTGATCTTCTATCACGATGAAAAGCAGAAGGAGATTGCCGAGCAACGGGTCAGGCAACTCGACGAGGCGGGCGCGTTCGACCGGCCGATCGTCACCGAGCTTTCACCGCTGCCGGAATTCTATCGGGCGGAAGACTATCACCAGAACTATTACGCCCAGAACTCACAGCAGCCGTATTGTCAGATGGTCGTGCGACCGAAAGTCGAGAAGGTGCGCGAGGTGTTCGCGGATAAGCTGCGCGAGTAGAGACAATACCAGCTCGAAGCGCAAGCGAGTGGGTTGAAGCGGAGTGGGGTTAGCACCGCCGACCCACTCGCTTGCGCTTCGAGCTTGTATTGGCTACGCCAGAATCGGCTTGACTACGTGTCCATGCACGTCGGTCAGGCGGAAGTCGCGGCCTTGGAAGCGATAGGTGAATCGCTCGTGGTCGATGCCCAGCAGGTGCAAGATCGTCGCTTGCAGGTCGTGAACGTGGACGTGATTCTCGACCACGTTATGTCCGAATTCGTCGGACGCTCCGTACGACATGCCCGGCTTGACCCCGCCGCCGGCCATCCATAGCGAGAACGCGTAGGGATGATGATCGCGGCCCCAGGTCTTGGTGTTCTCGATCGCGCCTTGCAAGAACGGTGTGCGGCCGAATTCGCCTCCCCAGATGACCAGCGTGTCTTCCAGCAGGCCGCGTTGTTTGAGGTCCTTAATCAAGGCGGCGCTCGGCGCGTCGGTGTCGGTGCATTGAATCTTGAGCTGCGTGTTCAAGTTACGGTGCTGGTCCCAGCCGGCGTGCATCAGTTGGATGAATCGCACGCCCCGTTCGGCCAGCCGACGGGCCATCAGGCAGTTGTACGCATACGAACCTTTGCGCGCGACGTCGGGGCCGTACATGTCGAGCACGTGTTGCGGCTCCTGCGAAAAGTCGACCAACTCCGGCACCGACGCCTGCATCTTGTAGGCCATCTCGTATTGGGCGATGCGGGCCGCGGTTTCCGGATCGCCGGTCTTCTCCGCGGCCAAGGTGTTCAACTGGGCCAGGTCGTCCAGTAGCCCGCGCCGCATGTCGCGGCTGATCCCCTCGGGGTTCGACAGATACAGCACCGGATCGCCAGAGCCGCGGAACTTGACTCCTTGGTGCTTGCTCGGCAGGAAGCCGCTGCCCCAGTAGAAGTCATAGAATATCTGCCCGCAGGAGGCCTCCTTGTCGCGGCTGGTCATGACGACGAACGACGGCAGCTCTTCGGTGTCGGAGCCGAGGCCGTAGGTCAGCCAGGCGCCCATGCTGGGCCGGCCGGCCATCTCGCCGCCGGTCAGGAAGAACGTGATCGCCGGAGCGTGATTGACTTGGGTGGTATGCATCGACTTGACGATACAGATGTCGTCGACAATCTCGGCCGTCTTCGGCAAAAAGTCTTCCGCAATCCAAGCGCCGCTCTTGCCGCGCTGGGCAAATTTGGTGATTTCGCCCAGACAGGGCCGCTTGGTCTGGCCGCCGGTCATGGTGCTGAATCGTTTGCCGCCAACCACTTCGTCGGGAATCTGCACGCCGTGCAGTTCCTTGAGCTTCGGCTTGTAGTCGAACAGGTCGACGTGCGACGGCGCCCCGTTCTGGAACAAATAGATCACCCGTTTCGCCTTGGGGGCGAAGTGCGGCAGCGACGGCAGGCCGCCGGCCGATTGCGACGCCTTGGCCGCAAAAGCTGGCCGATCGAGTAACGAACCGAGCGCCACTGAACCTAGGCCCAGCCCGGCTGAGCCTAGCAGTTGGCGGCGGGTCATGTGGGCGGCGCATTCGATCAACGGATCACAGTTGGCGGGATGGTTCATGGTCGGTTCAAAGCCTCGTCCAGGTTCATTAGGGCGTTGCACAGTGCCGTGTACGCCGCGAGTTCGTTGACGGCCAGCGAGCTGTCGCGGGGCGCTTCGCCGATTGCCAGCAGCTTGTTCGCATCGTCAGGATTCTCCTCGAACTGCGCCTTCAGGTTGGCCAGCCGGTGGGAGACAATCGACAGTTCCCGCTCGTCCGGCTGCCGGGCAATCAGACGCAGATAGACCGCCCGCAGCCGCGCGGCGTCGTCCGGCTGTTCCGTCATCACGCGGGTGGCCAGCCCGCGGGCCGCTTCGATGTAGGTCACGTCGTTGAGCGTCGTCAGCGCGTGCAGTGGAGTGTTGGTCTGCACGGCGTCGACCGAGCAGGTCTGGCGGTTGGCGACGTCGAAAAACATCGTCGGTCCCACAATTCGCCGCCAGAACACATATAAGCTGCGGCGATAAAGCGCCTCGCCTTGGTCCTGCTGGTAGCGGATCTTGCCGAACGTGGCCTCCGCCCAGACGCCTTCCGGCTGGTAGGGCTTGACCGGTGGGCCGCCCTGCGTCAGCGAGGCCAGGCCGCCGACCGACAGCGCCTGATCGCGGAGCATCCACGACGGCAGCCGGAAGCGGTTCTGACGAGCCAGCCACTTGTTGGCTGGATCCTTCTCCAGTACCTGCTTGTCGACCGCCGAAGATTGCCGGTAGGCCGCGCTGGTCACAATCAGCCGGTGCAGGTGCTTGACGTCCCAACCGCTCTCAATAAACTCGACGGCCAGCCAATCGAGCAGTTCCGGATGCGTCGGCGGTTTGCCTTGGGTGCCGAAGTCTTCTGGAGTGGTGACCAGGCCGGCGCCGAAGAATGTTTGCCAATAGCGATTGACCGTCACTCGCGCGGTAAGAGGGTGCTCCGGCGACATCAGCCAGCGGGCGAGCGTGAGCCGGTTCTTCGGTGCATCGACAGGCAGCGGCGGCAGCACCGCCGGCACGCCCGCTTCGACCGGTTCGCCGATCGGCTCGTTGTACAGGCCCGTTTTCAGCACCCTGGTCGAACGGCGCTTGGCGATGGTGTCCATGACCATCACCTGGATGTTGTCGAACGAACTACGGCGTTGCTGCTTCTCCGACTCCAGGGCCGCGATCTCGGCGGCCACGTCGGCATACTTGCCTCCTGACGGCATCTC
>JBGTJT010000059.1:0-5085 GCA_041744995.1 Pirellulales bacterium
CGGAATTCTTGGCGAATTCCGCTACGTGTTAGAAAAAGTTGTTGTTGTTTCGGTCGTGTCGGTACGACTGGTTCAGGTTGCGGATCGCGCCGCTGCCGAGCAGGATGAAGCTGCTGATCCGCTCGATCGGCGCGGTCAGCCTCGCAATGCGGGCGTCGATGCCGGTGATGCGGTCTCCTTCGATATAGATCCGGTCGCCCGGCAATATCTGGTAGTTGGTCGCCGTCAGGCCGCGGGCGGTGATGTCGTCGAAATCGATCGGCAGCCGCTGCTCGTAGCCGACCTTGTCGGGGGCCGGCCGGGCGATCCAGATGTTCTTGGTCGAGATGCCGCCGATGCCGTTGATGTTGGCGATCGCGTCGAGCACCGTTTCGTGCCCTTGCAGCGGAATCCGCGTGATGCCGGTGCCGGTCCCCTGGCCGTCGCTGATGATGTAGTACACGCGGCTGTTGTAGGCCAGCATGTCGACGATCACCTGCGGATCGAGCAGGAATTCTTCCAAGTGCTGCTCGATCGCCGCCTTGGCCTCGGTCAGCGTCAGGCCGGCCACGTACACCTGGCCGTATTGGCCCAAGTGGACCGTGCCGTCGGGGGCGATCAGATGCTGGCCGGCGATCTGCTGCGCGCCGGAACTCTGCGCCAGCCGCAGCGTGACGCCCGGCTCGATGAGAATCTCGGCCAGATGCTGGCGGACCGTTTCGGTCGCCTCGTCGAGCGTCTGCCCCATGATCTTCACCGACCCGTAGTCGCCGCCAATCTGAATGGCGCCGTCCGCCTGCACCTGATAAACGTCGTTAATCGGCTGGTCGGGCAGCGTGCCGGTGACTTGCAGCGAGACGAAGTCGAGCACTTCCAGCTTATAGGGCGGTTTGGGAACCACCTTGATGGCGTCGATCAGCACCACGTCGGGCGGCGCCAGCCGATGGGGCGGCAGCGCCACCTTGTTCAGCTCGCGGGCGATCATCGCCTCCGGCGGCACGTCCGCCTCGAGATTCGGGTTCCGCATCGGCAAGTCGGTATTGGGAAACAACACCTGACAGCCGCTGCCGCAGACCAGCAACAGCGACAGCACGAGCCAGCGGCCCGCGGCGGCGGCGGGTCGATTCGGTCGCAATTGTGGAAATCGGGGCAACATGGGCAACCTTGGGTGCGTATAAATACTGCAAGCAACCCTGGCTTCCGTGGTCCGCCCCCCGACGACCGCAGAAATTGTCTAATCCATACAACCGTCAATATCGGCAGTTGCTGGCTGAGACTTTGGTGAACCCGCGAGGAATCCTCCGCAAACTCGTCGCGATCGGCATCGGGAGGATTGTCGAAACATTCGTTATAAGAACGACTTAGGGTTTGCTGAAGCGGTTGAAATGGTTCCCCCAGCCGGCTGAAACTGTTTGACAGTTCGGCGGCATGGATTTATTATGAACTGCATGGAGTGTCGGTCTGCTCAGCGCTGGCGGACCCCCGCTTCACCCACAGGTATTCACGGAGAGGCTGCTCTTTATATTTGCGGAGAAGCCGCCAGTGTATTTACGGAAAAGCTATTCCGTGAACGGATTTTCCACCGTTTTGTCGTCCGTATCGGTCGCGAGATCGAATCTCCAGAGAATGCCAGGCGTCTCATCCGATTGTTGCTGGCGAAGCAACTCGCTGTCGCACTGATAGCACAGCTCTTAGCGTAATGGTCCGGCGAAACTCAATGGAACTGGGTTCTGTCGGTCAGAAGATGGGTGCCTCGCGCGCCGTGTGTGGCGAGCATCACAAGATGCCATGATCGATCCTTCGACGGTTTCCCCAAGTCGCGGCGACTGGCCCTGGTTCGGCGATCCGATCCGGACAACAACCGAAGTCCCGCCGCCCTACGCTTTTCCGCTTAACACAACTGAGCCGATTGCATGATGAATTCCAGCGAGACGCTGCCCCAGCCCAACGATCGTACCGGCGCGTGGATTACCCTCGGCGTCGTGAGCGGCTTGATCGTATTTTTGATGTATTCGTTTTGGAATACGCTCGGCGCGTTGGGCGATTATTGGCAGAACCCCCAGTATTCACACGGCTATTTGGTGCCCGGTTTTGCGATTGTCCTGTTATGGATGTATCGCGCCAATGAATCGGCCAACAGGCTGGCGGGCGAGGGTGAACAAGATTTTGCCGAGCAATTGCCCGACCGCGTCAAGTACGCCTTGGTCGGAGTACCCGCGGCCTGCCTGGGCGGATTGTATCTGATTTCGCATTACACGCCGTTGGGCTACCTGGTCGAACCGGTGGCCAACCCGTTGTTGATTATTGGCTGGTGCGCCTTGATTATCGGCACGCTGGTGGTGGTCGTCAGTTGGACCCCGTATGAACGCATTTCTTCCCTGTCGCGGTGGTGCGGCGTGGGTTTGCTGACGTTTGGGCTGTTGTTGCGGTTGGCCGCGGCGCGGCTCTCCTGGGAGTCGCCCGAGATGGCGACTTTCGTGCCGTGCCTGGCAGGGGTCTTCTTGCTGGCGGGCGGTTGGAAGTTGCTGGTGAAGGCCGGCCCGGCGGTGGTGTTTTTGATTTTCATGTTTCCGCTTCCCCACAGTCTGGAGCAACGGATCCTTGTTCCGCTGAAGTCGGTGGCGGTGATCGGCAGCGAGTATTCGTTGCAGACGATGGGCTTTGGCGCGTATCGCGAGGGTCAGGTGATTCGCATGGGCGAGGGGCAGCCGCTCAACGTCGCCGACGCCTGCAGCGGTCTGCGGATGCTCACCATTTTTGTGGCGCTGTGCGTGGCGGTGGCGCTGCTGATCGAACGCCCCTGGTGGGAGCGGATCGTCGTCATGATCAGTTCCGTGCCGATCGCCATCGCGGCCAACATTCTCCGCATCGTACTGATCGGCATTGCGTATTATTACGGCTACTCCGACCTGGCGGAACTGATTCACGACCGGGCGGAGTTGATTATGATGCCGACGGCGATGGGGCTGCTGTTCGCGGAGATTTGGATCCTATCCAAGGTATTCATCGAGGTCGACGCACCGCAGGCGCACGCGGTCCGCGGCCACGGGTCGGGCGGACCGCGGCCCGATTCCGACGGCAAACGTGGTCGCGGTGGTCCAGGGGGACGCGGCCGAGGCGGCAGTGACGGAACCAGCGGACGGCGCCGACAACCTGTCGGCAGTTGATTTACGAACTGAAGAGGTACTGGCGAGTGGCATCTGAAAACGATTTCCAACCCGATTCCAACGGACATGCTCCCGGCGAGAGTTCGCCGCGCGACTTGAGCAAGCGCGGCGGCGCGCTGATGGAGGTTCCAGAGTACGGCGGCGGCCGTCTGGAAAAGACGCGACCGGCCGCCTTGACAGCGCCCCCCACGCCGGTCGAACTGGCCAAGGCCCTGCAACGCCGCTGGTTGCTGGCGCTGATTCTGGCAATCTGCTGCGCCATTCCGCCGGCGGTCCTGGCTTGGTTTTTTGTTCCCGTGACCTACTCCACCAGGGCCTGGTTGCGGGCCGACAATAGTCCCCGCTTGTTTGAAACCAAGACCAGCGGCGAAACCACGCTGGCTACCCACCAGGTGCTGATCAAGAGTCCGTTCGTGCTCAATTCGGCGCTCCGCGCCCCGGGCGTCAGCACGTCGCCCACGATCCAGAAGATCGAGGATCAGAATTTGGATCTCGCCGATTGGCTCGCCACGCAGATCCACGTGCAAGTGGGGCGCTCGGGCGAGTACATGATTCTCTCCATGACCGGCGAAGAGCCGCAGGACGTCCAACGCATCGTCAATGCAGTCACCGATGCCTATCTCGATCGAGTGGTAAACTCGGAGCGGGCCAACACGATTGCCAAGCGCAACAGCCTGGAACGCACCTTCCGCGAAAAAAGCGAGGAAATTCGCGAGCGGATGGAGTCGCTTAATGCCGTCACCCGCGAACTCGGCACCGCCGACGCCGAAACGGCCCAGCAAAAGCAGAATCTGTTGATCGACTACGTCGCGGGCCTGCGCAAGGAAATCGGCTCGCTGCGGAGCAGGCTTCGTGAAAAGCAACGGGAGATCGCTTTTTTCAAGCGGCGCTACGAAGTCGACGAAAAGGGCCTGCCCGCGATCACCGCCGAGATTCTCGAATCGTATGCGGTGGAAGATCCCGAAGTCATTCGGCTCCGCCAGCGGATCGAAGGGGGCGAACGACAGTTGCAGGCGATATTAGGGACCGCACGCAACCCGGAACAGAATTCCCGTTATCAGGCCATCGCCCGGCAACTGGGGGAAGTTCGCGATCAGGCGGACGCCCGCCAGCAAGAAATTCTCGCTCAGCTTACCAAGGAGCGCGACGAAGGAACGCTCAAGACGCCGCTCCAAGCGGAGTACGACCAACTGCTGCTGGAAGAGGAGCATCTCAAAAGCGAATGGGCGGTGGTCGAGGAACTTTACTTGGATTTCAGCCAAAAGATCGAAGACATTGGCAATTACTCGGCGGACCTTTCCTCGCAGAAGGAAGAAGTGTCGCGGTTGCGGAGCATCGTCGGTCAGATCGGCCTGGAATTGGAAAAGCTGAGCATCGAGCTGGCCGATCGCAATCGGATCGAGTTGCTGGAAAAAGCCCGACTGCCGCGCACGGCTGATACGAAGAAACGTAATCGGTTCGTCGCCTTGGGCGGGCTGGGCGGAGTCGCCTTGGCGTTGCTCGGCGTGGCGTTCTTCGAGTTCCAGACGCGGCGGATCACCAATTTCACGGCCGTGGAAGATGGACTCGGCGTGCGAGTGATGGGGGATGTGCCGATGCTCAGCGGCAAGCGCTGGAGCCTGTTCGGCGGCATCAACGGCGAAGGGGCCTTGCAAGGCATGATGGACGAATCGATCGACGGCATCCGCTCCATGCTGTTGCACGTCGGCAACGAGGAATCGATCCGCTGCGTGCTCGTGACCAGCGCCAAGGCGAGCGAGGGCAAGACCACCGTCGCCAGCAGCCTGGCGGCAAGCATCGGCCGTAGCGGACGCCGCACCTTGCTGGTCGACGGCGACCTGCGACGCCCTTCGGTCCACCGGCTGCTCGACATTCCCAACCGCACTGGATTGTGCGAGGTGCTCAGCGGCGAGGCGGCCTTGGCCGACGTCGTGCGGCC
>JBGTJT010000060.1:0-2544 GCA_041744995.1 Pirellulales bacterium
CGGCCTGGCGGTCGATCCGCTCGGCGCCGCCGAGGCGCACGTCTATCAAGGCGAGGTAATCGTTGAACTACAGGCTGCGACCGGCGAGCCGATCAAGCTCCGTTCCAACCAGGCGGTGCGATGGAATCGCGGAAAGAGGGACTCCGCCGTGCGGTTTGCCTCCAACCCGGCGCAATTCCGCCGCTGGTCGCCGGGCGTCGAGGTGCCGAGCCTGTTTATCGCGGAGAGCGCCAACGCCGAACCGCAAAGCAAGCTACCGTTTGAGCCGGCGAGCGACGACTTGCTGGCAGGGCTGGTACCGACGGTTGTCGTGTTAAGCGCAGCCGACGCGGAGAAGCTCAAGATGCTCACCGACGGTTTCGGCAGCGACCCGCTCCATCAGGGTCGCGATGGCCGGGTGATTCTTGATTCCGTCGGCGACGTGTCATACGCCCTGGTCTACGACTTGCAGCTTCCGCCGGGCCAATCGGTGGTGATCGAGCAGCTTCGCGTGTTCACCTACAACACCGACAGCCGGGTGTTCGTGGACTGCGATCTGGAAGGCTCGCTCGACGGCGACAACTGGTTCCCGCTGCATCAACGCCTGACCAACGGCCGCCGCGGCGTGGATTTCAATTTGCCCAGCGGAACCCAGACGGATTACTACTTCGACTATGCCGTCGCCTGGCTGACCAGTCGCGGCGACGCGCCGCCGGTGCGGCACGTGCGGCTGAAGTTCCGGGGGCCATTTGAGGGCGAGAAGTTTTCAGAGGCGCCGTCGATGCGGCATTCGGCAATTACAGAGATTGATTTGATTGGGGCACGAAAGCAAACCGACAACACAGCGCCAATCGCTCCCTAGAGAACCACGCTACAGGCATCAATTGCTTTTCTTTTCCCATCGCAGGAGTTTTTGATATGAATCCGAGTATCGCATGCCGCTTGGTCGTTTGGAGTGGGATCGTCTTATTCTGGGGGCCAATGGCACTTGCGGCCGACATTGCCCCGGCCACGACAACCGCCACGTTTTCGCAAACCAGTTATCCGGTAATCAACATCGTCGATTTTGACCCGTCCAGCGGTTGGGCCATCCACGACGCTACTTCGACCTCGGCCCAATCGGCCTTCATCGAATCGGCCACCCACTTCGGCATGCTGACCGACAACTTGCTGACGTTCAACATCGCCCATGACGCCTTTTCCCAACATGCGGTCGGACGGTTTCGGCTGTCGGCATCCACGGACAAGGGGGCCTTGGGCGGCGGTTCCAATTGGACCGTGCTGGAGCCGTTGTCGGTCGCCTCGACTGGCGGCGCTACTTTGACCGTCAATCCCGACTACAGCATCCTCGCCAGTGGCACCAATCCAACATTTGCCACCTACACCGTGCAAACGAAGCTGCCAACCGGCATGTTGCACGCCACGGGCTTCCGACTGGAGGCGATGGAAGATCCCTCGCTGCCGACCAGCGGACCGGGTAGATATCCCTCAAATGGCAATTTCGTGATGACCGACTTTGCTGTGGACGTCAGCAGCCGCGTCGAACTGCAACAGGCCACCGCCAACTTCTCTCAAACGAATTGCTGCGGCGACGGGGGCCTGCTGATCAGCAAAACGATCAACGGCATCTCAGGTCAGTTGGTTAACGGTGTGCAAGAGGGCTGGGGCTTTGGCGGCGCTCCGGCGACGGTGAACGGCGCGTTTGAGACCGTCGCGGACGTCGGCTTTGCCGATGGCACGAAACTACGATTCGGCATCGACCATCGCATGTTTAACGAACACAACCTGGCCAATGTCAAGTTCTTCGTCACCGGCGACGATCGCTCGACCTTCGCCAACGGAGTCAGCAACGGCGGGGATCCGATCGGTACAGCCAATTGGGTCGAAGTCATGCCGTTGCGGGCGACTTCCGAGGGGGGCGCCTTGGTCTCGATCGGCACCGACCATCGACTGACGTTTGGCGGTGCAAATCCCGTTTTTGATACTTACACCATCGAAGCCATCAGCCCGATCGCCAACGTCACCGGCATGCGGATGGAAATCATCGGCACTAAGGGACGATATACCAACGGCAACGCCGTGGTATCGGAGATTACGCTCGACGCGGCCCCCACCAAACTGGTGGCGCTGCAGAATCCTTCGGTCACGTTCCAACAAGGGGCGCCGTACGTCGTTGCCAACTCAATTAACGGCGTATATCACAACGGCAACGAGGGCTGGGGCGTCTCTGGCGGGCAGACGCAGAACCAATCCGCGGTATTCCAAACCGCCTCGCCGCTGTTCGACGCCAATACGCTCACCTTTACGCTGATCCACCCCCGGCCGGACGCGCACAACATCCAGCGATTCCGCCTGTCGGCGACCACCGACGCCAGCCCCACGACGGTCAGCGGCGCGAATTGGACCGTTCTCGACCCGCTACTGGTCTATCTGGACAACAGCGGCGGTTACTCGGTCGACGCCAATTCGATTAGGGTGTAACTCGCATCCCGCTTTTATGCAGCTTGCCCGTAGAGCGTATTTTGTTCAGTTTGGATTCGGTGTTGGTCGAATTCCTTCCAGTCG
>JBGTJT010000061.1:0-8006 GCA_041744995.1 Pirellulales bacterium
GCAGCGGCCTGGCGGCAAGGCCTGTCTGGCGGCCGAGCGGTTGCTCGCCGCGCACGACCTTGGCCGGCAGGCCACGATTTTGCGCATGGCTGGCCTCTACGGACCGGGGCGCGTGCCGCGCAAGCAAGATATTCTTAGCGAGACTCCGATTCCTTCGCCGGGCGACGGCTATTTGAATTTGATCCATATCGAAGACGCGGCCGACGTCGTCCTGCTGGTCGAACCGCGGCGCGGCGCGACGCGGGTTTATCTGGTAAGCGACGGCGCGCCGGTCTTACGGTGCGATTATTACGCCGAAATCGCCCGGCAGCTCGACGCCCCCGCGCCGCGCTATCTTCCCTCGGAAGAGACCGGCCCGACGCCCGGCCGGGGCACGGCCGACAAGCGGATTAGCAATCGCCGGCTGACCTCCGAGTTCGCAGTGCGGCTTCGCTATCCTAGCTATCGCGAGGGTTTATCCGCCATCTTGCCGCATGAGCCGTAAAGCCGCTGCCGACGGTGGTTGTCGCTGGGCCGATCGAGTTCTACAATCCTGACGTGCGGAATCGTTTCCGCAGCCGGCTGAATTCCGGCGAATTTAGCTACTTCATGCGGATTCAGCTACGACGCAACACTCATTCCAATGCATCCCTCATGCTCGAACGTAAGCTCTTGTTCCCCGGCGTCATTGAACTAAACCATCAGGCGGGCCGCCGGCTTGGCTGTTGCGTTTACCTGGTTTTCAGCGGCAGCGATTGGCTGCTGATCGACGTCGGGTACGAGGATACGGTCGAGGAGATCATCGAGATCATTCGCCAGCTCGATTTTCCGCTCTCGAAATGCCAGACCCTGATCGCCACCCATGCCGACGTCGATCACATTCAAGGTCTTGCCAAGGCGAAGCAGATCCTCAAAGCGCCCGTCACTTCCCATCCGCTGGCCGCCGATCCGCTGGCCACGGGCGACCGCATCAAGACGTTCGCCGAAATCGCGGCCCAAAAGATCGATCTCGACATGCCGCCGGTGGAAGTGGAAAAGCTGGTCAACGACGGCGACAAGATCAAGCTGGGAGAACTCGAACTGGAAGTCTGGCACACGCCCGGCCATACCGACAGCCAATTGTCGTTCCGCATGGGCAATCTCTTGTTTAGCGGCGACAACATCTATCGCGACGGCAGCGTCGGCGCGATCGACGCCCATCATGGCAGCGACATCCAGGCATTCATCAAGTCTTTGGAGCGGATCCGGTCGAGCGACGTCGAATGGCTGCTCCCCAGCCACGGCCCGGCGTTTCGCAACGATGCCGCATTGCTGACCGCGACCATCGAGCGGCTCAACGGCTATCTCCACATGGCCGATTTCGGCACCTGCGCCGTCGATTGGCCGCTGATGGACGAATGGGACGACGAACTGGCCGAAGGCAAGCTGCCGCGATAAGACGAGTAAAGCGGCCCTCCGAGGCCGTTGGTTGTAAGGCGGCCTTCCGAGGCGAGTAAGGCGGCCCTCCGAGGCCGCCGACAGGATAGCAGCGCGGCGGCCTCCGGCGGCCTCCTCGGAACATAGTTCCTCGTAAGACGGCTTCGGAGAGCCGTCTTACGTTTCGGAGAGCCGTCTTACTCCGTCCGACATACGACCTTGCCGATTCTATCGCCTATACCGGATATTCCCTCAATTCCGGTCGCACCGCTTGCCGATGGGTACTACAGACTCAATTTACGCTGACTGCCCGCGCTGGCAACATGCCGCGGCGTGCGGTTGGAGATGGCATATCGTCGAAGGGGGGATGGCGATGATTCGTGCGACCAAATGGGCATTCGTAGGCGCTTTGCTGCTGGCGGGAATGAGCTTTTGCAGCGACGCAAACGCTCAAAACGCCTACAGCCAGAACTGGGGCAACAATTACAGCACGCAGGACTGGGGGCGATTCCGCCACTATCCCTACGTCTACTATCCCCAGAACTTCTATGGGCCGGACTACTATCGCAGTACCAACAGCTTGTACTACCGCTATCCGGCCGAGATGCGGATTCCGGTCTACAATCGCCAATGGTTCAACTATTACCCGGAAGAGCGGCTCTATCACTCGGGCCACCACTTCCTGCTCGACACATTCTAGACGCGTCGCGACGACTGCCGACTTGCGGGACCGGGGGGCTTCGCGAGTCACTGTAGGGCACCGCCGCTTTTAATTTGACGCGACAAAAAGGGGACTTGGCGAGGTGCCGCCAAGTCCCCTCGTTTTTTTGCTATGCGAACGCGCAGGCCAGGCGATAGAGAATCTCCGCCGCTTGCTCCACCTCCGCCAATTCGATCCATTCGTCGGCCGTATGCGCCTGGGTGATCGAACCAGGCCCGAATACCACCGTCGGCACGCCAGCCGCGGAGATCGATTCGGCGTCGGTTCCGTAAGGCACGCCAAGTTGCCCTCCGCCGCCGAAAGCCGCCGCATGGGCCGCCAACTGACCGGCCAGCCCGGCATTCTTGTCGCGAGCAAGGCCAGCGCTGACCATGAACGGTTCGTCGTGCTGAATCGGGAAATCGAGATCGGCCCGGCTCGCCAGCCAGTCGATAAGATGCTTGCGAGCCTGCGTGGGGGACTCACCCGGCACCAGCCGGCGGTCGATTTCGAGCATGCATTGCTCGGGTACCAGATTGATGCCGACTCCGCCGCGAATCGTACTCACCACCAGCGTGGGACGGCCGCACAGGTCGTCGTGTGCCAAGTCGCCGACGATCTCGCCTTGATACTGTTCCAGCGCCTGGATCAACCGCCCCGCCTTGTAGATCGCGTTGTCGCCCCGCTCGGGCTGCGAACTGTGCGCGGCGCGACCGCTGGTTCGCATCCTCCACCGCACCGCGCCCTTGTGAGCGACCACGACGTTTAAGTCGGTCGGTTCCGCCACGATGCAGGCATCAGGGGCGCGCGGCAGGAAGGCGTCTGTCTCGGGCGATCTCCAAGAGTCTGCCAATCGTCGTGCGCCGCTGAAGCCGAATTCCTCGTTGACTGTGCAGGCCAGCACGACCGTCGACCGGCCAGTAGGCCGCTGGCGAGCGAGTCGCTCCAGCGCGGCGAGCATCGCGACCATGCCTCCCTTGACGTCGCAAGCGCCGCGCCCATACAGGCGGCCGTCGCGAACTTCGCCGGCGAAGGGGTCGATCGTCATGTCGGCAACGGGAACGGTGTCTTGGTGGACCTCCCACAACAGCAATGGTTGAGAATCGTCCCCATCGAGTCGGCACAGGATATTCTCCCTCCGCACGCCGGCGACCTCCTCCACCCTCTGTCGCCGCGTCGGCAGACCCAGCCGCTGAAAAAAGTCCTCCAGCCAAGCGGTGACGCGATGTTCATAGCAAACAGCCATATCCGCCGCGCCCCCCATCGGATTGACGCTCGGTAGGGCGATCAACTGGCGCAAGGCCTGCTCGATAGAAAACGTCATAAACTTCCTGCAAACAACGGTTTATGCGAATAGATGGTCCCCCTGCATGGGCGACCTCATGAACCCTCGACAATCGCCTATCGTACCGGAGGCATGGCGATTGCTCCATGAGGCGGGAATCGAAACTGGGCGGCTAACCGGTAAAACCGGCGAATTCGCTCTGGAACGCATCCATTATTGCCGATATAAGAACCGCGAGCTTCTACGCGCCGAGCTATGCTTGTAATGCGGATGCCGGCGTCGCGTGTGGGGGTGGCTCGACGGAACAGTTCAAGAATAACCGAAGAGGCACAACATGAATTCGCCCGAAACACTGCTTGAGCGCGTCGAGGAATTGACCTGGGCGTTGGTCGACGACCACATCGATGAGGCCGAAGTCGCCCAGCTTGAAAAGCTGCTGTTGGAACACGAGAGCGCTCGCAAGACCTATGTCGAGTGCATGCAAATGCATGCCGATCTGCACCTCATGTTCAACAAGAAGGCGGGAGTTGGCGTGCGCACCGGCAGCAGTCGGCTGCCGGCGGCGGTAGTGAATGCTCTGCCAATGACCAGCGCTGCGATGCCAATTCCCGGCGCCCACGGCTAGACGACCGATCGCGGGTCGCTCTCCATTTCTAAACGACCTGCCTGGTGCTCGACTTCTGGTCTGACGCGCCGCGCCCGTATTCACCGTGCCCGGTTGTCTCACGCGTCTGGCGCTTCTAGGATGAACCTCTACATCCCTTGATCTATCTGACGCATGGGGTGCGCTAACGGCGTGGCCTGCGCTGCCGAGCGGCGCCTGCGTGGTATTACCCAAGACGAGTTTGGCATGAGCAAAAAACCAGTCGATCGCTTGGCAGTCGAAGCCGTGTTGCGAGACTTTCAAGACCCCGAGACCGGTCGCGGCGTGCTCGATATGGAGCAAGTTCGTGATCTGTCGATTGCGGATACACGCGTCTCGTTGCAACTCGGCCTGACGTCGTATGTTCGTCCGCTATGGAACGAAACCAAGGCGGACCTGATCGAGCGGCTCAAGAACGAAACAGGCGCCGAGGAAGTCGACGTCGACCTGTACGAGTTCGACCGCAAGCCGCAACAGATCGGGCAGATCGGGCTGACCGCCAAGTCCGTAATCGCCGTCGCCAGCGGCAAGGGGGGCGTCGGCAAGAGTACCATCGCGGCCTGCCTGGCGCTGGGACTGCTCCGCAGTGGTTGCAAGGTGGGGCTGATGGACGCCGATGTGTATGGACCTAGCGTGCCGCATCTGTTGGGGCTGCAAGGGCGGTTGGAGGTTCTCGATAACAAGATTCAACCGGCCGTGACCAACGGACTGAAGGTCGTCTCGATCGGCCTGATGGTGCCGCCGGGCGAAGCCGTCATCTGGCGCGGCCCCATGCTGCACGGTGCGGTGACCAACTTCTTGCGCGACACCGCCTGGGGCGACCTCGATTATTTGATCATCGACATGCCGCCGGGCACGGGCGACATCGCGCTGACCCTGTCGCAACTGCTGCCACTGTCCGGCGCGGTGATTGTCTGCACCCCGCAGGACGTGGCCTTGATCGACGCGGTCAAGGCGATCGCCATGTACCGCAAAGTGAATATCCCCATACTCGGGGTGGTCGAGAACATGAGCTACTTTCTCTGTCCCGACAACGGCAAGCGATACAACATCTTCGGCACGGGCGGGGCGAGACAGGCGGCCACCGATCAGCAGTTGCCGTTCTTGGGCGAGGTGCCGATCAATATGCAGATCCGCATCAATGGCGACGAGGGGAAAACCTCGGCCAACTTCGACGACGCGGCGATCGCCGAGCACTTCGATCCGATTTGCTATTCCGTCGTGAAGAATCTGGCGACCAAGCACCGCGCGGAGCCGCCCCTGCCGAGCTTGACCATCCTGGACTAGCTTTCTGTCGGGGCGGTTACCAAGGCGGGCGCTCGCTTGGTGCTCGCTTCGACTATATTGCTGCGCCCTTTCAGGGCGGAACAATGCTCTCTCGGCATCGACCCGCCCAAATTCGGGGAGTTCCTCGCAAGTGATTCTATGCCAATGGCTTGGGGCGATGCTTGGTCGTTCGCGAAGCGGTCGACTGACAGTCTACGGGCAAGTTTTGTCTCGGGAGTGCTCGGATTATGTTAGACAACGGCGGGATGCAACGATAAGTGGGTAGAAGTTTACGAGTTAGCGAGCAATGACGGCCATTCGCTTTCGTCCCGTCCACACAGCCCCCGCCCCATTGTCGCCCGCGTTCGCTGCCAACCGCCTCGATCGAAAGCTCCCCTCTATCTCAAGTCGCCAACGAAGGGAACCCTCACGGTGTCCGAAGCCACGCAATCCCGCTCTTCCAGTCCCGACGCCAATGCATCCCCACCGGCCGACGACATCGAGTTGGTCAAGGCGCTCAATACCGCCTACAACAACCTCACCGAGGAATTGAGCCATGTGATCGTGGGGCAGCAAAAGGTGGTCGAGCAAACGCTGATTGCGATTTTCTGCCGCGGCCATGCCTTGCTGATCGGTGTGCCCGGCCTGGCCAAGACGCTGTTGGTGAGCGCGTTGAGCGAGGTGCTCAATCTCTCCTTCAAGCGCATTCAGTTCACGCCCGACCTGATGCCGTCGGACATTACGGGCACCGACGTGCTGGAAGAGGATCACACAACCGGACGCCGTGTTTTCCGTTTCGTGCATGGCCCACTGTTCGCGAATATGGTGCTTGCCGACGAGATCAACCGCACCCCACCCAAAACGCAGGCGGCTTTGCTGGAAGCGATGCAGGAGCATCATGTCACCGTCGGCGAGAAGACGTATCCGCTGGCCGAGCCGTTTTTTGTGTTGGCAACGCAGAATCCCATTGAGCAGGAGGGCACCTATCCGCTGCCCGAGGCGCAACTGGATCGCTTCATGTTCAACATCCACGTGGACTATCCGTCGGCCGCCGAGGAGTTGGCGATTATCAAACAGGTGTCGGGCGCCAAGCGTGTGAAGCTAAAGCCGATCCTGACCGGCGAGGATGTGATTCGTCTGCAAGACGTTGTGTATCGCGTCCCGGTGGCGGAGCACGTGTACAAGTACGCTCGCGATCTGGCCCGCGCCACGCGTCCCAAGGCCGACGACGCCCCCGCATTTGCCGCGGAATGGATTGCCTGGGGCGCCGGTCCGCGGGCCGGCATTAGCCTGACAATCGCCGCCCGGGCGCGAGCGATCCTGCACGGACGCTTTCATGCCACGACGCAAGATATTCGCGCAGTGGCGCATCCGGTGCTGCGGCATCGCATTATCACTACGTTCAACGCCGAGGCGGCCGGCGTGACGACCGACGACATCGTGGACCGCTTGCTCGATGCGGTGCGTCCCGAAGTCGAGGACGAGCTATCCTGATCGCCGTTCGCCGGTAGTCGCGCCATGAAGAAAACTCCATCACGCCCCCCCTGCATGGACCTGTTGCGTCCCGCGGCGCTGGCCCGGCTTTCGAACCAGCAATTCATCGCCCGCGGCGTGGTGGAAGGCTCTGTCACGGGACGGCACCAAAGTCCCTATAAGGGATTCTCGGCCGAGTTCGCCGAGCATCGGCAGTACGTGGCCGGAGACGACACCCGCGCCTTGGATTGGAGGGTTCTCGGCCGTAGCGACCGATATTACATCAAGCAGTACGTCGACGAGACCAACCTGCGGGCCACGATCTTGTTGGACGCCTCCGGCTCCATGAAGTACACCGGCGAAGAGGCGGCGACTGTGGAAGGTCGCCGCATCTCGAAATTCGACTACGCCCGGTATATGGCGGCGTCGATGGCGTACCTGATGATCAAGCAGCAAGACGCGGTGGGGTTCGTGTCGTTCGACGAGTCGCCGCGGGCCTATGTGCCCGCGCGTAGCCGGCCGACGCATCTGCGCGTGCTGCTGGAACAAATGCACGCCGCCCAGCCGAGTGGCGAAACCAGTCTGGCGACTGTGTTTCACACGATCGCCGAGCGCATCCCCCGCCGCGGCCTGGTGCTGATCTTCAGTGATCTGCTCGACGAGGTCGAACCGCTGTTGCAATCGCTGCAGCACTTTCGGCATCGCAAGCATGAAGTTGTGCTGTTTCACATATTGGCCGAAGAGGAGCGGACGTTTCCGTTCTCGCGGTGGACCGTCTTCGACGGATTGGAAAATCCGGGTGACGATCTGGTGCTCGACCCCCGCGCCATCCGCGCGGAATATCTCGATCGGCTCGCGGCGTTCCAGCATCGGCTCGAGGTGGGCTGCGGGCAGATGGAAATCGATTATGTCACGATGTCCACCCGTGACTCGTACGAGATCGAGCTTGCCAAGTATCTGGCCAAGCGAATGGATCGTCGGCAATAAGGCAATCCGCGGATTGGGAAGGCACGGAAATCAATCGATGCAATTCGCGAACTCAATCATGCTAAGCGGCCTGGCGGCGGCGCTGATCCCGATCGCGTTGCACCTGTTCACGCAGCATCGCGCCAAACGGATGGAGTGGGGCGCGATGCAGTTTCTGACGGCGTCGGCGGTGCATCGCAACCGCAAGATGCTGATCGAGCAGATGCTGCTGCTGATTGTTCGCTGCCTGACATTGGCGCTGCTGGCGCTGGCCATGG
>JBGTJT010000062.1:0-6457 GCA_041744995.1 Pirellulales bacterium
CGCTCAAGTATTTCCGCATTCACATCCGACACCTCAAGAAGCACCTCGGGGCGAATGCACTGATTCGAGAAATCCAGCTTGCCGGCCTCCAGGACTATGTGGACGCGCGCTCGCAGGAAAAGGGGATTCGTGGCAAGAACCTGAGTCCCACCACGATCAAGAAGGAGATGGCTACCCTCCGCCAAATGTGGAACTGGGCACGGGACGCCGGGCACATTGAGCGTGTCTTGCCGCAGAAGGGCCTTCGCTATCCCAAGCTCGAAGAGAAACCGCCCTTCCAGACGTGGGAAGACATCGAACGGAAGATCGCCCGCGGCGGACTGTCGGAAGCAAAGCAAGCGGACTTGTGGGATTGCCTGTTTCTGACACTGCCTGAGATCGACGATTTGCTCGCCTTCGTGAAGGATGCCGCCCACCATCCCTTCCTCTATCCGATGTTCGTCTTTGCGGCTCACACCGGCGCCCGTCGCAGCGAAATGATCCGCTCCCGGCTGGACGACATCGACTTCGCAGCCGCGACCGTGACGATTCGAGAAAAGAAGCGGGTGCGGGGTACAATCACGACGCGATCCGTCCCGCTGTCGCCGATGCTTCAGAGTGTCCTCAAAGTGTGGATCGGGGAGCATCCTGGTGGCCAGCAGACGTTTTGCCTGGAACCACACATCCCTCGCTCGCGAAAGAATCGCTCGCTTGGCGTGCCGCTGACCGCAGATGAAGCACACGACCACTTCAAGACAACGCTAAGCGGCAGCAAGTGGGACAAGCTCCGCGGCTGGCATCTGTTTCGGCATTCGTTTTGTTCCAACTGCGCCGCGAAGGGAATCGACCAGCGGATCATCAACGGTTGGGTGGGGCACCAGACCGAGGCGATGGTGCGGCGGTACCGGCATCTGATTCCGAACCAGCAGCAGGCGGCGATTCGCACGGTGTTCGCTCAAGTCGGCGGGGTGAAGAGTGCCGCGCCGGAGCCGCCCGGCCTGGCCTAAAAATCTACAAATCCAGCGGCAGCAGGCCCTTGTTCCGGATGCGCTCAAGCTCCGTGTGCGAAATGATCCACTCCTGACTCCGGCCACGGCCACACGGCCGCTTGTGGGCGTTCACCCGACCGAGTCGACACCACTCCCTGACCGTAAATTCCGCTTTTTCAAGGGCTTCAGCCGCCTCAGCGACGCTGTACCATTCCTTGATCTGGCGCTGATTCTCCAGCAGGGCCTGTATGTCCTTGACCGTCGACTCAATGCTGACGAGTCGCTGTTGCAAAAATGCCATGACGGCGCCCTCGTCAACTCTCTCGTCTGCCGCTGATGGATGATTTTCAGTTGTCATTTCGACGATTTGGGAAGAATTTGCAGGTCGTGTAGTATTCCAGCCATGCCCTCAGAGAGCTGCCGCTCTGTGAGGCGGCCGAGGTGTTTTTTCTCAGATTCTCAGATTCTCAGATTCTCACTTTCTCAATTATCAACGCCATGAGTAAGCTTCTTCTTGACCTCATCAAGCCGGCGGTAGAGCGTCGGCTCGCTCTTGCCGGTCTGCTCGTGCCAGCGGCGAGAACGTTCCTCGCGATCAGTGATCGCCATCAACTTCTGGGCCAGTTCCAGCTCATGCGTCTTTGTGGTCTGGCGGTCCGCAGTCGTCGCGACCGAGCCAATCGCAATCGGCCGCTCCTTGATCCGGGCAGCCACGAGATCGTGCCAGTGACAGCCAGACTCGACATCGCGCCATTGGGCGTAGTCGCCGACCGCGTTCACATACAACCGAAGGTCGAACCGGCGATTCAAGCCGCCGCACTGGTCGACAATATAGTCGCAGACCTCCCGGCACTCGGCCGGCGAGACATGGCCCGCGCCGGTCGCCTGGCCGTCCAGGCAGAGCCGCCGCATCAGGGCGATCATCTCCTGATCGCTCAGCGCGACCTGCGTGTAGGCGATGCGGGTCTTGACCGCGTCGAGTTCGGGCAAGTCGGGGAGAGGCCGATTGGCCGTCATGACGATTCCGCCGGTGAAGATCGTGGAGTGCTCCATCTGGTGTGTGGACCACGTTACGAGGCGCTCGGGCCGGCGGCCTTCGATGGACGGAGTCTGGCTCCAAAGCGCACTGCGGAGTACGCCGCGAGCGCCCGTATCGCGGAAAAGCTGCTCCATATCCTCCAGGAGATGGACGGCGTCCGGAAATTTCTCGAGCGCGTTGTAGAGGCCGCGTCCAGTCATCCGCGAGTCGTACAACTTATACGGCACGTTGCGGCGGCGCAGTTCATCGATTACCGCGTAGCTCTTGCCACAGCCGCCGGGGCCAAACATGTAGGCGCCCGAACTCAGGCCGAGCGCCACGGCCGCCACCTGATCGCGGATAAGCTGGAATTTGGCGTCGATGGTCCTGAGACAATCTTCGTCAGCGGCGGACAGATGGATACTTGTGTCCTTGAAGCCTTTTTCGATGTCCATAATGAATCCTCCACTCCAGATCACCGCTCCTCCTGTGTGGTATCCGGGTCACGAAATAGCTCACGCGTCTTGGTGGGCCGGTTGTTATGTTGGGTCGTTTAATTTTGTTTCTGCAGTCGGAGCACGCGAGTCATCTTGCCGTTTGATGGCGTCGTCCCAGCGATGTTGCATCTCGCGCTCGACCAATGACCGGCTGTATTTGCGCCTACCACAACTCCTGAAGCCATGCTCAAACTGCTTGAGGCGTCCCTCGGCTGCCCAAACCGATGCCGTCCGCTCCGAAATACCGAGCATCGACGCTATATCTCGCTGGGTTGTCCAGTCAGACGATGGCAGCGGAGCTGTCGATTCAGCCATTTGTGCGAACTCAGGTTCCAGGAACTTCCGACTTGCTCAAGTACATGCGGCTGGCTACAATGTATGTCATTGACATATTACCATGTCTGCTCATTGGAGGCAACACTTGATGAACAAAACTACGAACAGCCTTTCAGAGGACAGTTTGATCGGGCGAATCAAGTGGTTCCAGCAAAAACTTTGGAGCGGATCGCAATCTCGGATGGCTGCCGACTTAGGGGTAAGCCAGGGGGCATTGTCGAACGTATTGCTGGGAAAACGCTCGCCCGGCCCGAAGATTCTAAGCGCTCTCGCAGCGCACCCTGTAGTTAACGCCGATTGGCTCACCACCGGAGACGGTGATGCCTTACTCACGAGGCCGGAGCAATCGGGCATCGCCGAAATTGGTTTGCCCGTCGCCAAGCAACTCTTTTTTGGATTGCCGTTTGATCACCCCAGCCATCTCGAAGATTACCTCTATCCTGTTCGCCGCAAGTTATTTCGACCATCTCGCTATTGGGTGGAAATTGACGCGTCCAGCCCGTTGTGCGCGGACAAACACCTGAAGATTGGTGCCGGCGACCATGTACTGTTCGAGCCAGACGCGGAGGGCTGGCCCGCGGATACCCGGGGCTATCCGTGCATTGTTCTCGGCGGTCGCGGGAAGAAGAAATGGTTGGCTTTCGGCAAGCTCGTGAAAACAGCGCAGCAAGTCCGCGATGCCGATGATGTGGAACTTCTGGGCACCGATCTGTCCGGTGCGCGCGATGATAGCCAGGACAAAGTACCGGGGTCGGATCGCTTCTACAGGGTGACTGAGATCGATAGCGAGCTATTTCAGCAACCCGCTCGCCACGTGCCTGGCGCATTGAAGGTAGCCGCCGTCGGTATCTATCGCTGCGGCGGATTCGGGAGCTAGCAGCAAACATTTTGAACGCGCGTACAAAATCTCAATCCTAAATGCACGGAGGACGCTCCCATGACTCGCCAGTCCGCGACTCAGGTCAAGATCAGCTCTGCTGACGATGAACCGACTCCAGCGCAGGTCGTCGACGCATTGCCGGCCAACGCTCGCAACACTGTTGGCAAGATGAAAAAAGTGGCGGATCAATTGCGGAAGGATGCCCTGCAGAGATGCTACGCCCTTGGCAAACTGGCAATCCAACTGCGCAGCCAGATCGGCCGGCGCCATCAGTACGGCAACCAAACGATGGAGATGCTGGCTGATTATATCGGCGTCAATCTGAGGCTGCTCTATCTGTACCAGCGCATCGCCGCGAAGATCCCGGAGGAAGACTTCCGGCAGCTTATCCGGCCGCATGTGTGCATTGGGCACGTCCAAATCCTGCTCGATTATTGCGTGGTGCCCGGCTTGAGGGCAAATCTGAGCGACTGGGCGCAACGCATATCGGACGAGCACCTTACCGTCGAGCAACTCCGCTCCGCCATGCTCACGTCGGGGACGGCGTCCGCCGCACGCGCTAATGCCAGCTCGACCAACGAGAAATCTAAGCGGCCCAAGAGTCTGCGTCCGGCGCTCGTGCGGTTCGACAAGCTGGTCACGGTTTTTGCCGGCAAGTCGCGCGAGACGTATTTTGGCGACGACTTCAATTTGGTCGACGTCGTCCAGCAAACCGCCCCGGACCAGTTCACCGACGAGATCCGGACTTTGATCGCGAGATCTGCGGATGGGTTAGCAGCCATCGCCCGCGACGCCGCTGAAAACTCGCGCGACATGCGTGACACGCTCGCCTTTGTGGATGGCTGCATCCGCCGGACGCGGATCCAAGAGGCCCTCGAAAACAATAGCGACAACACCAGCAAGACAAGCCGCCGCTTGACCGGCCCGAAATAAGCAGCCCCTATGCAAACATCTCACCGCCATCTCCGGACACCTGCCCAGCGCCCCCTGGCCGTTGTCCATCTCGAAGGCCAGCACCTCTGCATCCATGGTGAGCAGGGACCGCTCGACCTCGACATCTGCACCACGAAGTGGGTCAGTGTCGTCGACGAGACGCACGGCCAACGTGCGGTCGCCCGACAGGAGTCACTGCTGAGAGCGCGGCCCGCGCGGGCGAACGCCGGACTCGCTGCTGCCGTCTGCCTCAAGCTGGCGCAGCTCGGGTATGCCGTGCGGCAGGAACGGCTGGAGGGTCCGCTTGCTCCGCTGCCGCCGCCTGATTTAACGCTGCTGCCGCAGTACCGTCCCATTGATCGACACGTGCTGAACTTCGTGCCGATCCATGCCCAGGGCTTGATCGAGTACGACGGAGAGCAGGTCGAAATCGCTTGGACGATCGCCCAAATTGCGTCCGCCTTCGCCTCGGCGAGCATCGCCATCGTGACGGTATCTCGCCACAAGGCGAGGCAAGTGGCGCAGGGGCTGACCCGCTGGGTCACGGGCGTCACGCTGCTCGCCAAGCGATCGTGTCCGCTACCGGTCGGCCGTGTCGTGGTCGGCACGTACCGCGACATGGATCATGGCGAGGTCGAGCTCGGTAAGCGCGACATCGTCATTTGCCTCGACGCCCTCGAAGCGCTCCACGAGCAGTCGCAGACGACGCTCCTGGCGCCCAACGCGCGTTTTCGGCTGCTGGGGCTCCTGCGTCGTGATCGATTCATCTCGCCGCGCGAGTGGGACTGGCTGATGGCCGTGTTCGGCCCGCACCGCGTGACACTCCCAGGGCACGGGCTAGAGGATCTTCGCGTGGAAGTCACATGGCTCCGCACAGATGCTCCCAGAGTCGCTCAGGGAATCGCGAAGAGCGCGCTGATCGCCACGGGGGTGCATTCCCACCCAACGCGAAATCGAAGGTTAGCCGATCTGGCTCAAGCTCTGGTTGGGCATGACGACCGCAAGGTGCGAAGGCTGCTCGCCGATGGCGAACAAGCTCTGGCACACCTCCCTGCGGATCGTCCAGCTCGCGTTGGCGTCGTCGTCGAATCGCTGGAGCACGCGATCAACTTGGCCGAGCTGCTGCCGGCGTGGCCGTTGGCTGCCGCCGGTGACGCAAACCTCGACGGGCTTCCAACCGAGGACCAGCGCCTCTTCGCCGAACGCCGCGGCATGTGGAACTTGGGGACAAACTTTGTCGCCACGACGGCTGTGCTCCCGGACATGGCATTGTCGAGCCTGGATGTAATTATCTGGGCAGGCGGCGGCCAGTATGGACCGCCCTTGGGCGCCGAACAACTCATATGCGCCGCCGGCGAGGACCGCCGATTGCTCCTCGTCGACTGCGATGACCGGCATCATCCGCTGCTGCGCAGATGGAGCCGCCGCCGCTTCGGCGAGTATCTCGATCGCGACTGGTTCGGCGTAGGCATCGAGCCATCGATCGGACGCACGCAGTGGTTTCTGAAGCAACGGCCGAAGGGGGCGCCCCAATGAGCGGAAATGTTTTCGGCGATCATCGCCGCTACCGGATGCGCGACCACGGCTACCCGACGCGCAATCGCTACCTCCTGCGACATGATGGCGGCCAAAGTCGGCATCGCCCGCACCCGATCTATACGGTCGAGCACCCGAATGAGTTTGTCCTCGACGAGATCTCGCATCCTGAGAACTTGCTCGCCGTATTCAAAAAGCTTCGTCGGGACGGTGGACCGGCCGCCGGCATCGACGGCATGTCTTACACCCTCAGCAACGCAGAGGCGGGCGAGCTGGCTCGCGGAGTCAG
>JBGTJT010000063.1:0-8013 GCA_041744995.1 Pirellulales bacterium
ATGGAAGCCTGGTGGGCGAAACCGTGGATTTAAAAAAACGGCCGGTGTCGACCCCAGCGGTCGGACAGTTTGTCGCAGGCACTTTATGCGGGCATGTGATATGCTTTGGCAATGTCGCCGAACTGCGAGTTTCCCATTGTACGATCGAGAGTCACCTATGGCCACTAGGAACGCTACACAGGAAGCCAAGCCGACGACGGACGACCAAAAAACCAAGCCGGGGAACGTCCTGGCGCGCACTTGGCGGGGCTTTTCCGAAGACGAGTGCAGCGCCATGGCCGCCGCGCTGGCCTATTATACGGTCTTCTCCATGCCGGCGGTGTTGGTGATTGTGATCAGCAGCGCCGGGTTGATCTGGGGAGAAGGGGCCGTGGAAGGGGAGGTGGAACGCACGATCGGCGAGTTCGTGGGCGTGGCCGCGGCGGATCAGGTAAGCCAGATGGTCGACCACGCCGCGCATCGCAGGCAAGGGGTCGTCCCCACGCTCATTGGCGTTGGCGTGCTGATGTTTGCCGCCACCAGTGCGATGGCTCAATTGCAGCGTTCGCTCAACAAGGCCTGGGGGGTCGAGCCGAATCCTGATCGCAACACCATTCTGCTGTTCGCGGTGAAGCGGATTCTTTCGTTCGGCATGATCTTGGTGTTGGCGTTTCTGTTGATGTTCTCGATGGTGCTCACCAGCCTGCTGTCGGCCGCGGCGCAAGACGTCGGCACGGTCCTTCCGGAAGCGGCCTCCAGCTGGCCGGCGATGGCGGCCGACCTGGTCGGTTCCTTTGTTTTCATCGCGTTGCTGTTCGCCGCCATGTTCAAGTGGCTGCCCGACGCCCGGCTGCGGTGGAAGAACGTGATGACCGGCGCGGCGGTCACCGCGGTGCTGTTCCTGATCGGCAAGTTCGCTTTGGGGTTTCACCTGGGCCGCATGGAGACCGGCGCCTACGGCGCGGCCAGCAGCCTGGTGCTGATCCTGGTGTGGATCTACTACTCGTCGATGATCGTGCTGCTGGGAGCGGAGTTCACCCAAGCCTGGGCCACCCGGCACGGCGAGAGGATTCGGCCGGCCCGCGGGGCGGTGCGAGTGGAGTGAGGTACAGTGGCCGGGGCTTCCAGCCCCGGACTTAGGCGCGCCGACGGGCTTTTGATATCATGCTGATGGTCTTGCCCTCGATTAGGAGACTTGCGATGCATGATTGGCACCTTCGGCATCTGTGCTTGCGCGTTGTGATCAGTTGCGTTGTCGTCAGTACGATAGTGCAATCCGTGCATCCGTGCGCCGCACAGTAGCTTCATCTTACATCGAATCGCGCGATCCGCGATGATGCGAATCGTCGATCAACTTACCATCACGCAAATTGAGACGGCCATGTCGAGTCATGCTGACGAGAACGCCGAAACGCTCCCAGTCGTTGAAAGCCTCAATTCAGGAAGTGTGACTTCGCGGCAGGATGTCAATTGTGAACAAAAGCAAGTGATTGATTTACCATATCAGAACAAGCCGCGCGGCGTCATCAATGTCGAGAAGGCTGCTGTTCGCCATCCGGATGTTCTAGAAGACTTTTCAGAGCAATGATTCCCAAGTCGAACACAAAGCTAACGCCCGGTGACTTTTGCTACATTCCCCGCGATGACGGCAAGTTCGCGGTCTTTGTTTGGTTGTGTGCTCAAGGAACTTCTCGTAGTTACTTCTATGGTGCATTGGTGAATGTTGTTCTCGACGAACCAAGTGTTGAAGGGCTGCCGAGTCGAGTTGACGTCGGTGACCACGCGCTCATACATATCAAGGCGTTCCGAGAGAACAGAACGCCGATCGCAGGGAACATGGCGAATCGACTTGCAAAGGGCTTGTTTGAGAAAGTGCAAAACGAAGTCAACGACCAAAGTGTCGGCGCCGTGCATAAGGTATGGGGCCACCTCACGATCGTAAAACGTGCAAATCAGATTTCGGCGTAGCATTTGCCCCGCACGGACCAGGGGTCCATGCTACTTTGTCTCATGCCAGCCCCGTGTGCCTTAGCAACGGCTCGGTGCTTGGTTCCCGGCCGCGGAAATCCTTGAACACTTGCATCGGGTGCCGGCTGCCGCCTAGCGCCAGGACCGTGTCGCGATAGCGGCGGCCCAGTTGTTGGACGGCCGCGTCGTCGGACAGTCCCGCTTCCTCGAACGCCGCGAAGGCGTCGGCGCTGAGCACCTCGGCCCACTTGTAACTGTAGTAGCCCGCAGCGTAGCCGCCGGCGAAGATGTGCGAAAAGCCGCACAGGCTTTCGGCTTCCGGCAGCGGCGGCAGGATGCTGGTCCGCCGTGCGATCCGCGCCTGCACTTGTTGCGGCGCCTCGTCGTTCTCTTCGACTTTATAGCGATGGTGCAGCTCCATGTCGGTCATGCCCAACTCAAGTTGCCGCAGCATCTGGCTGCCGCTGCGGAAGGTCCGCGCCTGGCAAATCTTCTCGAACAAATCCTCCGGCAACGGCTCGCCCGTCTCGTAATGGGCGGTCATTCCCAGCAGCACGGGGCGTTCGTAGCACCAGTTTTCCATGAACTGGCTGGCCAACTCCACGGCGTCCCATTCCACGCCGTTAATGCCCGAGACGCTTGCATAATCGACTTGCGTGAGCATGCCCTGCAGGCCGTGGCCGAATTCGTGGAACAAGGTCTCGACCTCGCTGAAGCTCATCAGCGACGGCTTGTCCCCCACCGGCGGCGTACCGTTGCAGCAGAGATGCACCACCGGCAGTACGAGCTTCCCCTCCGGCGTGATCTTGCGCGACAGGCACTCATCCATCCAAGCGCCGCCCCGCTTGTCCGCCGGCCGCGAGTAGGGATCGAGATAGAACGAGGCGATCGGTTCGCCCGCCTCGTCACGGACGCGGTAATAGCGGACGTCCTGGTGCCATACGGTCGGCTCGTTTGAGACCTCTTCAAAAGAGACGCCGAACAGGCGCGTGCAAAGCGAAAACAGGCCCTCCAACACCCGCGGCAGCGGAAAGTAGGGCCGCAGTTGCTCGTCGGTGAAGTCGAACCGCTTCTCGCTCAACCGCTCGGCCCAAAAACCGACGTCCCAATGCAGCAGCGGCTCCGATTGGCCCTCTTGGCGAGCGAGCTGTTCGATCTCGGTGAAGTCTTGCTCGGCGTGCCGTCGGGCGGCCGTGAGCAATTCCTCGCTCATGCGATCGACCTCCGCCACGCTCGGCGCCATCTTCGAGTCGAGGCTCAGTTCGGCGTAGGTGCTGAATCCCAGTAATTTGGCCTTTTCCTGCCGAAGCTGGAGCGTCTTGAGGATGATCTGCCGGTTGTCCAACTCGCCGCCGGCCGCTCGGGTGACCGACGCCCGATAAACTTCCTCCCGCGCGGCGCGATCGCGGCTGTGCTGCATGAACGGTACCAGGGAAGGATAGTCGAGCGTGATCCGCCAGGGGCCGGCGTCGGGGGTCGACTCAGCCTTCTTCTCCTGTGCGTAAGACTGCGAAGCCAGGTTCTTGAGGCTCTGCGGCCAGCCTTCGGTCTGGGCCGGGTCGGTCACGATCCGTTCATAAGCCTTGGTGGCGTCGAGTACGTGGTTGGAAAAATCGCTGCTGAGCTTCGACAGTTCCGCTTCGATCTGATTGAACCGCGTCTTGGCCGCGCCCTCCAGGCCGACGCCCGCATGTTCGGCCGAACGGATCTTCAACTCGACCGTTCGCTGCTGGCCTTCGTCCAATTCGTTCCAGGCGTCGCTGGCGCGAAGCTGCTTCAGCCCTTCGTAGACCGGCCGGCTCTGCCGCATCCGCAGGCCCAATTCGACCACCTTGGGGAGCGTTCTCTCGTGGACCTTGCGGAGTTCGTCGCTGTTGCGGACGCTGAGCAAGTGATTGACCGGTCCCCAGGCGTATTCGAAGGGAATGTCGAGCGCGTCGAGCGGCACAATCAGGCCCGTCCAGGTCGGCTGCAGGTTGGCTTCCAACTCGTCGAAGCGGCGGTTCACTTCGGAGATCAGGTACTCCATGGCCGGTTCGACGTGTTCCGGCTTGATCTCGTGAAACCGCGGCAGACCTTCGGCGCGGAGGAGCGGATTATCCTGGAGTTTGGCTGGCGGCGTGGTCATGTCGAGCGAGTTTTCCGATTACGGGGTTTTTAGGGAGCTGGGCGGCAAATCATCAGGGGAATACCGTTCCCAGGGCTTTGTACATGGTTCACCACAGTTTAACGTATAGTGTATCCGCTTCCGATCCCTCGGCGGCCCTGTTCGGCCAGGAAATTTCCTCAGCCGGCCCGCGGCTTTGTTTCGAGGTCCGCGACGGGAAGCCAATGAACGATTCCGTGGAAAGCCCGCTATGAAGAACGACGCCGCAGTCGAGGAACCGACCGATCCGACGGCCGGACAAGCCGAGTTCCTGGACCGCGATCTCTCCTGGCTGGAGTTCAATCGCCGCGTGTTGCACGAAGCGCTCGACGATCGCACGCCGACGCTGGAACGGCTGATGTTCCTGGGCATTTTCACGTCGAATCTCGATGAGTTCTTCATGAAGCGGGTCGGCCTGCTGGGACGCAAGCTGGCCAACAGCGAGCAGCGGCAGCGACGGCTGGCGACGGTTCGCGAGACCATTTTGCCAATGGTCGAGCAGCAAACCAATTGCTACGAGCAGGAAATTCGCCCCGTGTTGGCCAAGCACGGCATCCACTTGCTGCGCTGGGACGAGATGAACGAGGAAGAGGCGGAAGTGGCCAACCGCTACTTTCGCGACAACGTGTTTCCGGTGCTGACGCCGCAATCGGTCGACCAGAGCCATCCGTTTCCGTTTATGTCGAACCTGTCGACCTCGTTGGCGATCGCCCTGTCCAGCCCCAACGGAGACGAAAAGCTATTCGCGCGAGTGAAGGTGCCCAAGACGCTGCCGCAGTGGATCGAAGTAGCGGCCGAGAATCGGCCGGGGGGCGAACGGCGGTTCGCCTACTTGCAAGACATCATCCAGGCCAACCTGCCGGAGCTGTTTCCCGGCATGACGATTCTCGACGTGATGCCGGTCCGTGTGACTCGCAGCGCGTATCTCGATTACGAGGAAGACGACGTCGAAGACTTGCTGGAACTGGTCGCCGAAGAAGTCCGCCAGCGGCGGCTGCTGCATGTGGTCCGCCTGGAGCACAATTCCACCGAGAATAGTTGGCTGCTGGACAAGGTGGTCAAGCAACTCGACTTGTCGAACGATCAGGTGTACGAGCGGCAGGGGGTGCTGAATTATTGCGACTTCAGCGCCATTGCCGGGCTGAAAGTTCCGGAACTGAAATACTCTTCCTGGACTCCCGTGGTGACCCCCGCCTTCAGTGGCGACGACGCCGACATGTTCGCCCTGATCCGCGCCGGCGACGTGATCGTGCATCATCCTTATGAAAGCTTTGATGCCTCGGTGCTGCGGTTCATCCGGGCGGCGGTCGACGACGAAAACGTGCTGGCGATCAAGATGACCGTTTATCGCACCAGCGACGACAGCCCGTTCATGCCGCTGTTGATCCATGCGGCCGAAACCGGCAAGCAGGTCGCCTGCCTGGTGGAATTGAAGGCGCGGTTCGACGAACAGCGCAACATCCGCTGGGCGAACGCCCTGGAAGACGCCGGCGTTCACGTGGTCTACGGCGTGATGGGGGTCAAGACGCACGCCAAGACCTGCATCGTCGTCCGACGCGAGCCGGACGGCCTGCGCTGCTACGCGCACATCGGCACCGGCAACTACAACTCGCAGACGGCCAAGCTGTACACCGATCTGGGCATGTTTACTTGCAATCCCGACGTTACCGCCGACGTGGTCGCGCTATTCCACTCGCTCACCGGCCGCTCGCTGAAGCACAATTACCGCAAGCTGCTGGTGGCGCCGGTCAATATGAAGGAGCGGTTTCTTTCGCTGATCGAGCGCGAGGCGGAACATCACGCCGCCGGACGGCCGGCGCAGGTGATCGGCAAGATGAACCAGTTGGAAGACCCGCAGGTGATCCGCGCGCTGTACGCCGCCTCGCAGGTCGGCGTGCCGATCGACATGATCGTCCGCGGCTTCTGCACAATGCGGCCGGGCGTGCCCGGGCTAAGCCCCACCATTAACGTCACCAGCATCATTGGCCGGTTCCTGGAACATTCGCGGGTGTTTTATTTCCGCAACGGCCAGGAAGACCCGCTCGAAGGCGAGTTCTACCTCGGCTCGGCCGACTGGATGTCGCGCAATCTCAACGACCGCGTGGAAGCGATTACCCCGGTGGAGATGCGTTCCCTGCGGGAGCGGTTGTGGGAGATCCTCAGCACCATGCTCGTCGATCAACGACAGGCGTGGGAAATGAACGCCGACGGCGCCTATCGGCAGCGCACCCCGGTCGCCGACGCCGCCGGTGCGGCCCTGGTGGGCACGCAGCAGTATCTCATGGACCGAGTCAGCGGCCAGAACACCGTCGAGCCGGTCCGCACCAACGCCCCGAAGATCCGCAAACGCAAGCAGCGTTCCAAATAGAAAGGCTCGTATAACGGAGCGGAACTCCCCAAGAGTTCCGAGGCGTCGGCGCAAACTGTAACGCTTCGGAATTCTGGTGAATTCCGCTACCCGCAACGTAGCGGAACTCGCGTAGAGTTCCGAGCACTGGCGCAAACCGTAACCCCTCGGAATTCTGGTGAATTCCGCTACTTTCTGGCGAATTCCGCTACTTCGGCGGTAGATGCACGACGCCGCGATGCGTGGTATGATGAACGTTGTCGGAATTGACAGTTCATTACCCACCCGCCATGAGAGACATCCCCGATGCAGACCGCCACTTTTGCCAAGCTGACTTGTTCGCTCGCCGCCTTCGCCCTGCTGTCCGCCGGCACCTTGTTCGCCGCCGATGCCGATTCACCTGACAACGGCTGGATCAGCCTGTTCGACGGGCAGTCGCTGGCAGGCTGGAAGGTCAACGAGAACTCCGATTCTGTCAAGGTCGAGGACGGCGCGATCGTCGTCAATGGTCCCCGGGCGCATGCCTTCTATGCCGGCGATGTGGAGGATCATAACTTCAAGAACTTCGAGTTCAAAGCCAAGGTCAAAACGCACGACAAGTCGAATAGCGGCATCTATTTCCATACCAAGTATCAAGACTCGGGTTGGCCCTCCACCGGCTACGAAGCGCAAGTCAACAACACCCATGGCGATCCGAAAAAGACCGGCGGACTGTACGCGGTAAAAGACGTCTTCGAGGCGCCGGCCGCCGACGGCGAATGGTTCGACTTTTACATCAAGGTCGACGGCAAGCAAATCGTCGTTAAAATCAACGGCGAGACGACCGTCGACTACACCGAACCGGAAGACCTCAACCGACCCGAACGGCAGCTTTCCAGCGGCACGTTTGCGTTGCAGGCCCACGACCCGGTGAGCAAGGTGGAGTTCAAGGATATTTACGTCAAGCCACTGCCTTAATTTTTACAGGAGTCTCCACGATGTCTGCCCGACGACAGAGCCAGCCCTTTACACGCGGATCGACGGTCGCCACCGTGATCGTGGTGGTGTTCGTGGTCGGTACGATGGCCATTGGCGTGGCCTATTTCGGCAATCGCGAATGGGGCGGCGCCTCGGCGGATGATAAGGCCGTGGCCGAGCGCACCGGCGTCGAGGCGGACGCTGCGGCAGATGTCGACGCAAGAGCTGCGGACCGAGCGAATGCTCCCGCCGGCGATGGCCGGCCGGAAGCGCCCCAGGTCAACGAGTTGTTCAAGTCTCCTCTGGACGACGCCAAGCCGGCGCCGCAGGCGCCTCCTCTGTTCACGGAGTCCGACAACCAGTTTGTCGCCGACGCCAGCGCGGCAGTCCAGCCGGCCGAGTCGGATTCGACCGAGCGCCCCTTGCCGCAGCCGTCGCTGTCGGCCGCGGACAATACGCAAGTGCAAGCAACCGAATTGGACGAGGTGGTCCTGCCGGACGAACCGTTGCTGGAAGGGCCTCGGCTGGCTGATCCCTACGAGGACCTCGAAGAGATCGAGTCCGATCTGTACTCCGAATTCGATCCGGACTTCCAAGCAGACACACCGGCCGCGGC
>JBGTJT010000064.1:0-10044 GCA_041744995.1 Pirellulales bacterium
GCTTCAATCGTGGTGGGCTTAAAGTAGGTCGGCGTTACCGCGGATACGGCCGAGGCGCCGACTGATTGAGCGTGGGCGGCGAGTTGGCGGGCTTGTTCGACGCAATCCTGCCCGACTTGGACGAAGACCGTGAGCCGGCCGGCCGCGGCATCGATGTACGCTTCGGCGACGGCACGGCGTTCGTCCGTGGTAAGCGACACGCCCTCGCCCGTGCTTCCGGCGACATAGATCCCAGTGATGCCGTTCGCGACCAAGTGGTCGGTGATCGCTGGAATCAAAGAAAGATTCAATGAACCGTCGCCCTTCATCGGGGTAAAGGTTGCGGCGATCAGGCCGTGCGTGTGGTTGGTCATGGGAGGTTCCTGTGACATGGATCTCGATTATTCGGATTCGGCGGGATGGTTGGCCAGCCAGGAGAGATCAAACGTGGCAAACTCAATGCGTTTATATCCATCCGCTTCGTAGAGGCAGCCGATGCGTTCGTTCGGCAGGGCCACCAGGCACGAATAGGCACTGCCGCCGGCATACAACGTGCGGGAGGCGGGCCATGTCTTGCCGTCGTCGAAGCTGGCGCGCACGGTCAAGTTAAGGCGCTTATCGGTGCTGGCGGGGTTGGAAAAGGCGATTACGCCCGGCTTATCCCCCTGGGGCCAGCGGATACGCCGGATCGACGCCTGGCAAACAGGCTCGATTAACGTGGGATCGTGCCGAACCGGCGACCAACTCGCGCCGCCGTCCTCGCTGATCGACACCGCGCGGGTGCGATGCTCGCTGCGACGATAGTTCCGCATATTCATCAACAGCCGGCCGTCGGCCAACTCGACCACTTCGCACTCGTTGACGCCGGGAGAAATCGGTTCGCTAAGCTGCCATGTTTTGCCGTGGTCGTCGCTATAGAGTGCGTGAGACTGATAGGAGCTATGATCTTTCCAGGGCAAGACAGAGTGATCGCAGGGGATGACCAACCTCCCTTGGTCATCGCCCCGCTGTAGCTGAATTCCCGCGCCGGGGCCGGTGGCGTACCACGCCCAATTCTCTAATTTGGCGACGTCCGTGATTTCACGCGGCTTGCTCCAAGTGACTCCGTGGTCGGTCGATTCGCAAACGAACACGCGCCTGGTGTCCTTGGAGGCGCCGGTTTTTATCTCACCTTCGATGTCGTCACCCCGGTTCCATGTTGTTAGCAGGTGAATCACGCCAGTTTCGGCGTCGAGCACGGGGCACGGGTTCCCGCAGGTGTTGGGGCCGTCGTCCCAAACGACTTGCACCGGTCCCCACGTCTTGCCGCCGTCGTCCGAACGACGGAGCAAAAGATCAATGTTGCCGGAATCCTTGACATGATCGCGCCGTCCCTCGCAAAAGGCGAGCAAATCGCCGTTGGCCGCCGCAATCACCGCTGGAATTCGGTAGGTGTGATATCCGCCTTCGCCACTGGTAAAGATGTCGACACGCTGCACCTTGGAGGCTTCGCCATCTGCATAAACCGGTGTTGATTGGACTGCCGTAATTCCAAAATAGACGGCCGTTCCCAAAAAAATGGCACTAGCGAGAAAAGTGAATTTCGCACTCAATCGTTGTCTGAGCATGAGGTTGGGGCCTTGCTTTCGAGGATTTAAGTTGTTGGAGATTGCTTCCATTCGCCCAATACTAACCAGTTTGCTTGAATTCCGCAACTAATAAAAATATTTCTTGACTTTGCGGAAGTATTTCGATTAAACTGAAAAGGGTAAGAAATTCCACTTAATGCGGGACAGCCAATGGCCCAAGCGGATAGCAAACCGACAATCGCCACCTTGGCGCAGCGTATTGCGCAAGATATTCAGACGCGGGGTCTCCAGCCTGGCGAGCAGTACATCGGTACGGCGGAAGCCGCCCGTATGCTCAGTGTCTCCACCACGGCCGCCAACCGGGCCATGCAACTGCTGGCCAAACAGCGCGTCGTCGTCCGCAGGCAACGCAAGGGGACCTTTATCGCCGAACCCGCTGGCCCACGCCACGAGCGTGACATGCAGCGGATCCACCTGCTCGTCCGCGAAGACTATCTTCGCAGGGAGGGGCTGCTCAACGACGGACTCGTGATCGGCATGCAACATGTACTGCCAGGCGTGGACATGCAGTACAACTTCCTGCGAGGCAATGACGCGGACGAACAAGTCGCCGCACTGATCGACGAGGCCTTGACCAGCAAGCTTTGCGAGGGATTTCTGGCCACTCGTTCGTCGCTGACAATCCAGCGGATGCTCGCCGGTTCCGGCCTGCCCACCGTGCTGCTCGGCTCGCCGCATCCTTCGATCGAAACACTGCCCTGGATCGATCGCGACCACTATGAGATTGGCCGACTGCTCGTAGAGCACGCGGCCTCGCGCGGCTGCCGGCGCATCTTACTGCTACAACGCGACACGGCACGGCCTGGCGACTTTGGGCTGTACGACGGCGTGGTCGACAGACTGGCCGCCGCCGGGTTCGCAGCCGACGCCCTCACCGTGCGCAATCTCTCGGACGATGCACCAGCCGTCGCCGCCGCGGTGGAGCAGGTCATTCGCAGCTATGGCGAGCCAACCGCCATCATCGCACGCAGCCGACCGCTAGCCGATGCCGCAGTCGCCGTCGTCGCTGCGTTGCGGGCCGAACTTGGCTGTGAACTGCTGGTGACCGCTGCCGAAATCCACGTGAACCGTACCAGCCCGCCGCCAGAGTACCCCTACGCGGAAATGGCGATCGATGCGGAATCGATCGGCCGACATATTGGTCGCATGTTCCACCAGCTTGCCCACGGGTTGGACGTTGTACCCAGCCAAGAGATCATTCCGGTGCAGCTTCGCGACCCAACCACTGGCGGGCTACCGTCAAATGAACCGCCGCCCGCGCCCCGAAAAGACCCCGAAAGGAATGACAACTCGTGAGCACGTCCCTACCGACCCAATCTTGTAACGCTATGGCCACGCGATGCACAACTACGAATCGACGCACGGGACGTTTCCGCCCGGTTGCCTGTCGTTTAACAATCTGTCGTGGAACTGCTTCGTGCTGCCTTACCTCGAGCAGAAATCCCTCGCCCGTGACTAGCTTTGGGCCGAATTAGGCTCACCTGTCCGAGTCAATGCAGAACACGTATCCGGAGCCCCTGGAAATGCCCACGATCAGTCAGGTTGGATGTCTTGCCCTCGTCGTTTTTGCTTCCGCTTCCGCTTCCGCGGCGGATCGACCGGACCGGGTCATCGCCGATTTTGAAGCCAAACGCTACGCGCCGTGGAAAGCGACCGGCGACGCGTTCGGCCCCACGCCCGCCACCGGCTCGATCGGAAAGCAGCAGCCCGTGACCGGCTTTTTGGGTGAACGGCTCGTCAATACCTTTCGCGACGGCGACCGCAGCACCGGCACGCTGACGTCGCCACCATTCGAGATCGATCGAAAGTACCTGCACTTTCTCATTGGCGGCGGTAATCACCCGCAGACGTGTTTGCAGCTACTGGTGGACGGCAGCGTCGTCGCCAGCGCCTCGGGCCAAAACGATGAGCGTCTTACGCAGGCGTTTTTTGATGTCGCCGCGCACCAAGGCAAGACGGTCCAGCTTCGGATTGTCGACAACGAGCGCGGACAGTGGGGGCACATCAATGTCGACCAGATCGTGCTATCCGACGACAAGCCAAAGGTGTTTGAATACAAGCCGCACTCGCAGAGTTTCACGGTGGGCAGTCGTTACCTGATCCTCCCGATCCAAAACGGGGCCGAGTTGACGAAGGTCAAGCTCGTCGTCGATGGAGAGACCTTGTGGCAATTCAACACGGAGCTTGCGTCCGATCCAAGCCGGGTCGATTACTACGCATTCTTGGTGATCGAGGCATACAAGGGGCGTGCTGCAGAGGTGTCCGCGGATTCCGCGACCGAAGAGGGTTTTGCGCTGGCCGGTCAGGCCGACAAGGTGCCCGGATTCGAGGACCTCTACGACGAGGCGCTCCGCCCGCAGTTCCACTACTCTCAAAAGGTGGGTTGGAACAACGATCCCAATGGGATGGTTTACCATAATGGCGAGTGGCACCTCTTTTACCAGCACAATCCGGTCGGATGGAAATGGGGCAACATGACTTGGGGCCACGCGGTAAGCCCGGACCTTTTGCACTGGCAGCAGTTGCCCAACGCGCTATTTCCTGACAAGTCGGGGTCGATGTTTTCGGGAACGGGAATCGTGGATAAGAACAACACTGCCGGATTCAAGAGCGGCGATGAAGACGTGATTGTGCTGGCGTACACGGCTGCCGGACGTTTCGCCGATCCGCCTCAGCCCTACACTCAGGGCATCGCCTACAGCAATGATCGCGGTCGAACCTTCACGAAGCACGAAGACAATCCGGTGGTCGGGAACCTTTCCGGCGGCCGAGACCGCGACCCGAAGTTGCTATGGCACGAACCGACGGGCAAGTGGGTCATGGTTCTCTACCTTGACGAAGGCGGGAAGCGGTTCGCCTTCTTGACTTCCGACGATCTGAAAACGTGGGAGAAGCAGAGCGAAATCGGTGGGTTCCATGAATGCCCCGAGCTCTTTGAACTCCCGGTGGACGGCGATGAAGACAATACTCGGTGGGTGCTGTATGACGCATATACCAAGTACATGGTCGGACAATTCGACGGCAAGCGGTTTACCCCCGAACACGAAGGCGTGCATAGTGTTCATCACGGAGCGTTTTACGCTTCGCAGACCTTCAACAACGCCCCTGGCGGTCGACGGATCCAGATCGGGTGGGCGAAAATTCAGACGCCCGGCATGCCGTTCAACCAGACATTCAGCTTCCCACTCGAATTGACCCTTCGCTCGACCCCTCGGGGCGTGCGGATGTATGCCGAGCCGATCAAGGAAATTGAGAAATTACGCAAGACCCGCCACGCTGCCGAGCCGCAACTGCTGACGCCTGGCAAGCCCGTCGAATTGGACGTTGACGGCGAGTTGTTTGAGATCCGCGCCACATTCGAGGTCGGTGCCGCGAAACATCTCGGGCTCAACATCGGCGGCAATATCGTCGGGTACAGTGCCCATGCCGATAAACTCCACGGCGCTGAGATCAAGCCGGTCGACGGCAAGATCACGATGCACGTGCTCGTCGATCGCCCAATGCTTGAGGTGTGCGGCAACCGCGGCGAGGTGTTCATCACCTCACCTCGGCCTCACAAAGGCGACGTGGATGTCATCAAGGCTTTCGCCAACGGCGGCGCGGCGCGATTGGTGGAACTCGAGGTGTACGAGCTAAAATCGATCTGGCGGTCGACCCCCGATTCCGAGCGAACCTGTATCTTTCAACCCAGTGAGGCCCACCATGACACGCGCGCTGACGAACCCGTTCTTCAAGGTCATCGCCGATTCGATGGAGGCCGAGGCGACGGCGAACGGGTAGGTCATGATCCTCGTGTCCGGGGAACGCGACGTAAACAAGCAGGCCGACCAGATCGACGACTTCATCGTCAAGGGCGTCAGCGCGATCGTGATCAATCCGTGGCCCAAGGCAGGAGCGCCTTATTATGAAGGGGTCAATACACTGCAACATATTGGCAAGGAGGCGGTCGGCTTCAATGATGGATATGCGACTCATTCTGACTCAGGGAACACCCATGAAAACCGGACATTCACCGCACCGGATCGTTGTGTTGCTACTTGCCATCGCATCCAGCGTTTGTGTGGTTGCGTCACCGGTGCTCGCTGCCGACCGGCCGAACGTCATCTTTATCTTCGCCGACGACCACGCCTACCAGGCGATCAGCGCGTACGACGACAAGCTGATCCAGACGCCGCATATCGATCGGCTGGCTAAGGAGGGCATGCTCTTCGAGAACTGCTTCGTCACCAATTCGATCTGCGGGCCGATGCGGGCGGTGGTTCAGACGGGTAAATATTCGCACCTCAACGGCTTCACCCGCAATGGCGGTCGATTCAACGGAAACCAGTGGACCTTTCCGAAGGAGTTGCAGAAGTCTGGATACCAGACCGCGGTGGTGGGCAAGTGGCACTTGGGTGAGCACCAGGCGCCACAGGGGTACGACTACTCGGAGGTGCTTGTCGGCCAAGGGACCTACTACAACCCGAAGATGCTCGTGGATGCCCAAGGCAGCGGGGACAACCGCAAGCGCCAGCCAATCGTGCATGAGGGATACGTCACAGACGTCGTCACCGACCGGGCGCTCTGGTGGCTCAAGCAGGGCAGGGACAAGAGCAAGCCATTCATGCTCATGTACCAGCACAAGGCCCCGCACCGGGAGTGGTCGCCGGGGCCGGATCATCTGGAGACCTTCGCTGACAAGAGCTTCCCCGAGCCCGCGACGCTGTTTGAAGACTACTCAAAACAGGTAAAGCCGCGCCAGATGCAGGCGATGGAGGTCGGTCGTCACATGAAGTTGGACCAGGATCTCAAGGTCGACTGGGCGCCGGGCAACCTGACGCCATCGCAGCGTGCGGCCTACCTCAAGGCGTTCAAGGAAGGGAATGAGGCGTTTAAGAAGACGGCCCCGAAGGGCGACGACTTCACGCGGTGGGCGTATCAGCGTTACATGCGGCTGTACCTTTCTTGCATCAAATCGATCGACGACAACGTCGGCCGTATGCTGAATTACCTCGACGAGTCTGGGCTGGCCGAGAACACGATCGTGATCTACTGCTCGGACCAAGGGTTTTATTTGGGCGAGCACGGGTGGTACGACAAGCGTTGGGTTTACGAGGAGTCACTCAGGACACCGTTTCTCGTGCGCTGGCCGGGCACGGTGAAGCCGGGCAGCCGGCGTGCGGAAATTGTAAGCCCGCTGGATTTTGCGGCGACGTTCCTTGAGATGGCCGGCGCCGCAGACCAGGTGCCGGACAATCTCAATGGCGAGTCGCTGGTACCGCTCATGAAAGGTGAGACACCAGCGGATTGGCGAAAGTATCTCTACTACCACTATTACGAGTACCCAGCGATCAACAGGGAGCGTCGGCGCTATCACATGGTGCATCCGCACTACGCGGTGGTCGACGGCCGGTACAAGCTGATTCACTTTTACGGCGACGCCGACGTGTGGGAGTTGATCGATCTGAAAGCCGACCCGCTCGAGCAGACGAACTTCTACGATCGGCCGGACTACGCCGACGTGCAGAAGAAGCTTCAAGGCGAATTGGCTCGGCTGCGACAAGAGTTGGCGGTCCCGGATATCGATCCGGATATGCCGCGGCAAAAAAAGGCGCCGGCGAAGACAGCGGTGAAACAAGTGCTCAGGCTGATGACGCCCACCAATGAAACCCGAAGCGATCTAGACCCATCGGATAAGGCATTCACGATCGGCGCATCGGTCCTTGCGCAGCGGGGCGAAGGCGTCATCGCCGCGCAGGGCGGCAAAGCGTTCGGCTGGTCGCTTTACCTCCAGGATGGCGTGCCGCACTTCACGATTCGCAACGGCCACTTGGCGAGAACGGTGAAGGCGGACCGCACGGTTGCGGTGGGCAAGAAGGCGCACGTGGCGGGCATGCTCGACGATGACGGCAAACTGAGAGTTTACGTTGACGGTCGGCTGGCGGGCAAGGCGGACGGGCTGGTGATCCTGGAGAAGCCGGCAGATGAGTTGAGCGTCGGACGCGATACGCTCGGGCCGGTAGGGGAGTACGACAATGAGTTTGCATTGGCTGGTGATCTGAAAGACCTGCGGCTCTACTGGGGCCAACTCGGTGACGACGCATTGCTGGCCTGGGCCGGGGGCGTCGCAGCCAACCCCACCAAAACCCTCGTCGCTTGGGCCTCCCCCGGCAACCTGACCCAGCAAGGCGGTAGTGTGCTGACAGTCCAGGACGCGGGCCGATTCGATGCGATCGTGCTTGGCGAACGGGTTGCGGGCAAGTGGATGCCTGGATCCGACCATTTCGAGCGAACCAAGGTCGACCAATCCGGCTGGCCCGACGAGACGGCGAGCGCCGATACGCTGGTTCAGATCGCGATCGTATATGCCGACGAACGAATCCACATCTACCGCAACGGCGAACCCTACGCCGATTATCCGGCACTGAACATCGACCTGCTCAGCGCGGAGAACTCGATCGCGGTGTTCGGCCTGCGGCACGTAGGCGCCGCATCGGGCACAAACTTCGTCGGCACGATCGATGACGCCCGCATCTACGATCGTGCGCTGACGGCTGAGCAGATCCAATCGCTAAAACCCAACAAGCCATCGGAGCCAAAGCCGATCGCCTGGTGGGATTTTGAAGATGGCAAGGCGACCGACCGCGTCGGCCGTTTCCCCCACAGCATCGCAAAGGACGGCGCGAAGATCGACGGCGGCAAGCTCGTGCTCAATGGCAAGGGCTACCTCATCGCCGCACCCACCGAAGCAGAGGCCCGGCGCGTCACCGGCGAATAGACTCCCCCGGCCTTACCGCCCGCATCCGCGTCGCCGCCGACGCTCAATGATTTAGAACTTGGATCGGCGTCGATCGTGGAGCGGTGCTCGGCGGCGAGCCGCCGCATGCCATGCTCCGCTTTCGGATCGACGGCCCAACCGAGCGGCGCACTGGTTAGCACCGCGGCGGAACTGAACGCTCCCAGAAAACCGCGGCGATTGAGTGAGAGGTTGGTCATGCGATTGTTTCTGTCATTGCGACGGTGATGTGTTGGCACCTTATTCCTCAGCGGTCGACGATAATTTCCATCGTGGAGTTCTGTGAGGGGACATCGTGCGAAAAGACGTATTCCGCAAACAACGGCTGGCCGTAAGGCTGCGCCTCATCGCCTTGAGTGCCGTCGTAACCGCTTACGCGGATTCGATGCGGTCCGGCAACTGGCCCCCTGCCGCCGGAGTCCGCTGTGTCAAAGGCACCATCCTGAATCACCGCAAATCCTTGGGGTCCGTTGTTTCCCAACGAAACGTCGGGATCAAACATGACTAGCCCCGCTGGAACAGGCTGGCCTGCAAACGAAACGGTGCCATTGACGTGGTGACGGGTCGGACCCGCCTCGCCACATCCGATTGCCGTGATCGCAAGCAATGCGATGCACCAAACATGGGCAGTGTGCGCAGTCATGTCGTTAACCGTCTGTGGAGGTATTCTGGGATCTGCTATTGGTTCAGTTGGGCGACTTCTCCGCCGGCTCGGCTCGTCACAGCTTTATAGAGCGTCAAGTCGATGCCGTCGGTCACCACATCGACGCTGCCATCGGCCCTGGCGAATAGGCAACCCCCGGGGTGATAGCTGCTGAAACTGACGTTATTGAATGCGCCCGTTGGAGTGTTGATGGTATTGACCACGTTCTTGCAACTCGACATGCCAGCCGGGGTGCTATCGGTGATCGAATCGACCGCGAGCGGATCGCTGGTGCCAGGGAGGCCGACGCCGCGCACCCAATTTGCGCCGTCACCGCCACCAATCGCCTTCGTGGCGATCTCGCCGAGAAGCAGCGTGTTGGAAGTGCCGTCGCGAATGTCGGCCATGCGAGTGCCAGAGTTGATCGTCAGGACACCTTCCAACGCAAAGCCGCCATAGGTATGCGAGGCGTGCTTGGAGAGATAGGTTCCTCCTCCGGGCTTATCGCCAATCGGCCCAGCCACTCCGTAGTAATGGGAAGTGTAGGTGGTGCGCGTCGGGTTTGTCGGCGTTCCGGTGGGATGGGTGCATTCACGGTTCGGTGCGCTCGGACAAAAGAATGCAGCGACCGGGTTCGTCGCCATTAAGTTCGCCTTGTTGGTTCCCTCGTTGTTTACGCCGCCGTGATACGTGCCTTGATGAAAAGTGTTGTTCTTGATGAACTGGTCGTAGAGGCCTTTCTGCTCGAGGTAAGGCAGCACGAAGCAGTTCCACGACAGATTGTTAAACGACAGGCAACCGGGCGGAAATGTCCCGTGCGTCGATTCGTAGTTGTGCATCGCCAGTGCAAGCTGCTTGAGGTTATTGCTGCACTGCATCCGCCGCGCGGCTTCCCGCGCGGATTGCACCGCCGGCAGCAGCAAGGCGATCAAGATGCCGATGATGGCGATCACCACAAGTAGTTCCACAAGTGTAAAACCGCGCAGCCTCGTTCGATCAACGGCCGGCCGGCGGCGCCG
>JBGTJT010000065.1:0-2292 GCA_041744995.1 Pirellulales bacterium
CCAGTCGCCGGCGGCCATTGCCCCCTGTCGGAACCAGTGCGCGGCGCCCACGGCCCCGACCGACGTCATTCCGCCCAGCGCTACCGAGAGCAACCAGAGCTGTTTGCGCGGAATGAAGTCGGTCAATTGGGCCTGGCGGTCGAGAGCGGCGACGTCGTTGTAGGCGCTGCCGGGATCGTCGCCGGCGCCCCCCTGGGCACTGGTCTTGCGAGTTCGAGTGGCGGTCGTTCCGCCGGAGACAACCTCTTCCGTGAGGACGCGTCGTCTCCGGTCGTCACGCGATGCGCTGCGGCGGAATTCCAACATTTGCCTGGGCACTACATATTTCGGGGGAGGACGTGCCAGGCTCGGTGCGAACGCTGGCGGGGTACATAGCCGTGGCGGTCGGCAGCCGGAACGCCTTCCATGGCGCGCATCTGCTACCTGCGCCGACAGCCTATTGTGGCGTCGTCGACTGCGGGGCGGCTTGGTCACCGCCGAATAGGGAACGCCCGCAGCGCGGCAGCCTGACCGCGACGCGAGTGATGTTGCGTACCCTTTGGTTCGGCATTTCGCTCGTGCGAACTGTAATGCTCGTCCGAGGTGGTCCGATTAGGTAAGAGTGCCCGCCCTTGCCGAAGCCGCACCGTAAGACGGGCCTCCCGCAGCTAGCTCTTGGCCGCTTCGTAGCGGCGGCTGACTTCGTCCCAGTTGATGACGTTGAAGAACGCCGAGATGTAGTCGGGTCGGCGGTTCTGGTAGTTCAGATAGTAGGCATGCTCCCATACGTCGAGTCCCAGGATCGGCGTGCAAGTGCAGTCGGCGATGCCCTTCATCAAGGGATTGTCCTGGTTGGCGGTGCTGCAAACGCCCAGCTTGCCGTCGCTCTTGACCCCCAGCCAGGCCCAGCCGCTGCCGAACCGGGTGGCGGCCGCATTGCTGAACTCTTCCTTGAACTTCTCGAAGCCGCCCAAGTCGCTCTTGATGGCGTCGGCCAACGCGCCGCTCGGTTCGCCGCCGCCGTTGGGGCTCATGATCGTCCAGAACAACGAGTGGTTGGCATGGCCGCCGCCGTTGTTGCGAACCGCCGTCTGCTTGTCCGCGGGCAGCGAACCGACGTCGGCGATGAGTTCCTCGATCGACTGGTTCCCCAGGTCGGTGCCTTCGATTGCGGCGTTCAGTTTGCTGACGTAGGTGGCATGATGCTTGTCGTGGTGGATCTCCATCGTCTTGGCGTCGATATGAGGTTCCAATGCATCGAAAGCATACGGCAGGTCGGGGCAAGTGTAGGCCATGGTTTCAGTCTCCTGGGGAGGTTGCAGGGTCGAGGCGGTATTCAGATCAAACCATTCTAACGGATATAAGCGTCCCGTCAGGATGGGACGCGGCCTGCGACACCTTGTCGCGCGGCTTGGGTTCTTGAACTATCAGGATAAAGCAATCGGAAAACAGCCTCAACGGGCCTCGCGACCACAGGCTGCGACTCAGCGGGCCGTCAACCAGTGGGGGCGGACCATTGCGGTTCATTGCCCGGTTTCCATTTGATGTTGCAGCCGAGGCTTGGTTTTTGTTCCGCCGCAGGGGTTTCGCCCGCCAGGATGGCGTCGAGCGCCGCGCGCAGGTCGCCCCCGGTGACCGGGATGCCCGAGTCGGGGCGGCTGTCGTCGAGTTGGCCGCGATAGGCGAGTTTCTGGTGTTTGTCGAACACGTAGAAGTCGGGCGTGCAGGCCGCGCCGTAGGCCTTGGCCACCTCCTGGGTCTCGTCGTACAGATAGGGGAATGTATAGCCCCGCTCCTCCGCTTCGCGAACCATCTGCTCCGGCGAATCGGCCGGGTAGTTGGCCACGTCGTTGCTGCTGATCGCCACCACGGCCACGCCCCGCTGCTGGTACTCCAGCGCGAGTCGGGCCAGTTCATCCGCCACGTGCTTCACATAAGGGCAATGATTGCACATGAAGATCACCAGCAAAGCGGGGGCGTCGAGGAAATTGCTCAAGGCCACCGTGCGGCCGTCGACATTGATCAGCGAAAAGTCGGGCGCAGGCGTGCCCAAAGGCAGCATGGTGCTCTCGGTACGTGCCATGGGAGTATCTCCAAATCATTGCAGAAACGGCGGTTGGCGTTTTTGGACAGTCTAGCAGCCGAGGCGGTCGAGCTGTACTCCCCCGCTCTCGCGCTAGTGCCGCAGATTGGAAATTCGGTGCCACTAGAAATAATTTCTGCGCAGCCTGCCTAAGCTACGCAGTTGATGATGCAAAAAATGCCCTTCCTTGGCCTGATGTTGGTTTTCCGACGACTAACTCAAGCAAAGGA
>JBGTJT010000066.1:0-2467 GCA_041744995.1 Pirellulales bacterium
TCCGGCGGCACCGACGGCGAAGACGGCCCCACCGACGCCGCCGGCGCGTGGCTCGATCTGCCACTGCTTGGTGAAGCGGAACAGAAAGGCCTCGACCGGCTCGATCACCTCCGGCGCAACGACGCCTATCCGTTCTTCGCGGCGCTCGATGCGCTAATCAAAACCGGCCCCACCCATACGAATGTGTGCGACCTGCGGGTGGTGCTGGTGGACCGCCGTGGTCGAGCGACTCCTTAACTTAGCGTGCCGCGGCGTCAAACCGGGCGTCGCCTACGGCAAGAGCGACGAGCTGGGGTACGCTCATGTGACGGTTGCCGCGGAGATTCAATTGCCTTCGGCAATATCTTTCAGGCTTGTCAGCCGCAACCGGCCGAACGGATTGTGCATGGGGCTTCCCGCCGTTTGCTCGTTGGTGGCCGTCGCGGCGACTTGGAACTGCGGGCCGTGTTCGTCGCACAGCAAATGGCCGTCGCCAATCGGCTTGGCGCCGGCCGCCACGTATCGCACGACCTCGACGATCGTGTCGGCGTCGCCGTCGCGGTGCGAGCGGCGCAAGACAAGTTCCGGATGTCCCAGCACGTGCATGCCCATGGTCCAGACGTCTTGCTCGCCGCTGACGATCGACACAAAAGCGAAGCTGACGGCGTCGGAACTGCCGTCGTCCGCCATCTCCAACCAATGGCCGCCGCCGTGCGCCAAGCCGCAATTGTCGATAAAGACGCCCGCTCCGCCGGCCCGCACGATCGCCGCGCCCCCCTGCATCATGGCGCGGGCCGCCTCCAGCGAACCGCCAGGCCCGGTAAGGATGATATTCACGCTGTAGCGGTCCACGACCGCCAACTCGTCGTCGGTGGCGGGCCGTCGGCAGGACGACGCAAAAATTTGAGCAAACTGATCGTCGGGCGGCACGGGGGTAAAGACAAGCGTCTCGCCGTCCGGCAGCGACAACGCCTCCGGCGTGAGGCGATAACCGTCCGGCATGCGTTCGAGCAGTTCGCCAGGATGCGCCCAGTCGCCGGGAATTCGCAATGTCACTTCAACTGCGTCGCGGGGGATCGTCATGGATTGGAGTCCTTCACGCTCGGCCGGCGGCGGCGGTCCACGGAGGAGCCACTGGGTGAAGAACCGCCAGGCATTTCACACTCAATCTAACCCCTAGCAATGGTGGCAGCAAGTTCCAATCTACCGTGGCCGCGCAGTCACTGCGGCGACTCGTTCGGCGACGACCTTGTCCCAGGGTGGGGTGCGCAAAAAAGGAGTGTCTTGAGCGACGTTGCTTGATGCAGTTTTTGTTCTTGCCAGCAGAGGCGAGATGGAATGGAGTAATGTCGAATGTCGAAATCCGAATGACGAAGGAATGACGAATCACGAATGACCAACGATGGCAATCCCTTCTGAAGTCTGAAGGGTCAGGCTATCCTTTTGTTCCCGCCAAATACTCCGCGGTGATCGGATGGGTGGGACGGGCGAATACGGATTCCGTAGAGCCGTGCTCGATGATCTCGCCCGCTCCGTCGCGCACCCAGAACAGAGCCAGGTCGTCGGAAATGCGGCGCGCCTGGGCCAGATTGTGCGTCACGATCACGATCGTGTAACGCGCCCGCAATTGCCGAATCAACGACTCCACCTTGGCCGCCGCCAGCGGATCGAGCGCGCTGCAGGGCTCATCCATTAACAACACCTGCGGTTGCAGCGCCAACGCTCGGGCAATGCACAGCCGTTGTTGCTGGCCGCCGGAAAGCTGCCCGGCCGGCGCATCGAGCCGATCCTTCACTTCGTCCCACAGCCCTACGTCGTGCAGCACCCGTTCGGTGATCGCTTGCAGTTCCCCCTTCCGCCGTTCTCCATGCTCGCGCAGCGCGAGTTGGATGTTCCTGCGGATCGACATCGGAAACGGATTCGGCTTCTGAAAGATCATGCCGACGCAGCGCCGCAACTCGGCGGCGCTGTGCCCCTTGGCGTACACGTCGCAGCAGTCGATGAACACGCGGCCGGTGATGTGGGCGCCGGGAATCAAATCGGTCATCCGGTTCAGCGCGGCCAGAAAGCTGCTCTTGCCGCAGCCCGACGGGCCGACGATCGCGGTGATCCGACCGGCGGGCACGGTGAGTGTTGCGTCGCGCACGGCAGTGACCGAACGGTAATGGACGCTGAGCGCCTCGGTGCGAATCATGCGGCGCTTTCCCCCTAGTCACGGTCGAGATGATGATTTCTGGCAGCGTAGCGGGTCAGTGCGACCGCAGTCGCGTTGAGGACCAGCAGCAGGCCGACCAGGACGGCGGCCGTGGCGTAGGCTTGCTGGCTCCCGCCGGCGACGTTCATGGCCAGGTCGTAGATGTGGACGCTCAGCGCCCGACCCGAATCGGACAGCGAGGCGGGCATCCGCGTGACGTATCCAGCCGTAAAAAGCAGCGCGGCGGTCTCGGCCAGGGCGCGTCCCAGGCCCAGCACCAGTCCCGCCCCCAGC
>JBGTJT010000067.1:0-2080 GCA_041744995.1 Pirellulales bacterium
CATCCGCCGCGTCACCGGCGCCGCGCTGCCGAACGTGGTCCACGGCTTCGCCAGCAGCGAGCAAGGCGACCTCGGCCCGGCGCTGCAATTGCGCTATCAAGACCAGCCGGCCGGCGCGAGGCAGTGACGCCGGGGTGAACCACCACTTTCAGTAGTTCCAAATTCGATGTTGCGAACAGACTGCCTATGTCCGTTCGTATCGTCGAGTTTCATCTGCGTGTTTCTGCGCCATCTGCGGACGCCCCAGCGTGGTTGTCCGCAGATGGCGCGGATGCTCGCAGATAGTGTCAGTCGTTCCAAACCCGCCCCATTCAATGCGTTACCGGTCGGCGGATTCGACGTCGAAGTCGAAGACATTGTTGGCGTCCGGCCGCACTTCGACCGACAGGGTGGTGGCGGTGTTGAACCGCGCGTCGACAAGCTCCCAGCCCGGCCGGTGATCGGCGGGCAGGGCGGCTTCCTCGGGTGTGCGAGGCACCTCGCTCTTGGTCGACGAGAAGATCCGCACCAGATAATCACCCGGCGGCAGTCCCTTGGCCGCTTCGATCGAGTAGCGGCCCTCGACAATCGCCGCCCCGCTGCTGACACCTTGCGGCGCTTGTGGCACGAACTCAATGTTTCCGCCGGTCAAGGCGGCACCATCCATTCGGACGGCGCCTTCGACCGCTTGGCGACGTAGCGGGTTATCGGCACAGCCGGCCAGCAGCAACATGCCGATCGCCGTCAGTTGCCAGAAGGAAAAGCGAAGAGCTTGGTGCATATTCACGGGAGACTTCGTCGGGTTGTTGGGATTAGAGAACAGCTCAAGTACAATTTCGGTATTTGTGGGTTCTAATGTGAACAGGAGGAAACGAAGGGAACAGAGAGAAACATGACTCCGTTCTCTTCGTTTCCTCCTGTTCCAAAATACCGAAGTTATCTTTGAGCCATCTCTAGGGAACGGAAACTACCTCGCCGCCGCGGGCCGTGCTCAGGGCTCGCCACGATTGCAGATCGATGTTGTCGCTGATGAACGTCACCGACCCGTCGCATAGCGCCGATTGCACGCCGCCGATGTGGCGGCTGCGGGCGGCGTTGGTCATCGGTTGCGCGGCGGTATGCGGACCGACGCACGGCGGATTGCCCGGGATGGTACCGAGATAGTCGCACCAGATTTCCGATTGATAGACGTCCGGCTGCGAGGAATTCGGCGGCAGATAGGTCTCGAACGTCGCCCCGTTGCCCCACCAGATAAAGCCGCGCAAATCGAGTTGGCCGCCGCTGGCGGGCGTCTGCCCTTGGACTGCTTCGGAAAGCATCAAGGTGTTGCTCAGGCCGTCCTTGATATTGTCGAAACCGATCCAGGTCACCGGTTGGTTCGGCCAGCCGTATTGCGGATAGGAACCGCTGCGGGTGAACGGGGCGCCGCCGTACTGCACACCGTTGTATTCCGCCTCGGCGCCGCCGTACTGCGGCGCGACGAACCCGGTATTGCCGGCGTTGACCACGTAATTGTGCTTGGTCCAGCCGTTGGGGCGGCTCTGCGGCGAATCGGTGGGACAGGTGTAGAAGGAAAACCGCTGCTTCATGAAGGCGTCGTTCGGACCCGTGTAATACAATTCGGAGAAACTGATCTGATCGTAGGCCGCCTGCTGTTCCAGGTACGGCAGAATCCTGGGCGCCCAGGTCACCGAGACGCCCCAACTGATCGACCCGGGCGGCAGCTTGTTATGGGTAAAGTGATACCCGTGCATCGCCAGGGCGATCTGCTTGAGGTTGTTGGCGCACTGCGTGCGCCGCGCCGCCTCGCGGGCGGACTGCACCGCCGGCAATAGCAGCCCGATCAGGATGCCGATGATGGCGATCACGACCAGGAGCTCCACGAGGGTAAACCCGCGACGGTCCGATTTGAGAGACATCGCAATATCCTTGATCCGCATGATCTGACTCAATTAAGCTCGACCTCTGCGCTTGATGGCGGCGTAACCCACGACTGCCAAAGAAAGAATGCCAAACATAATCCACGTGGCCGGTTCGGGAATCAATGTGGCTTGAATTTCGAAGCCGTTGATAATGCCCACACCGCCGGCAGGACCAATGC
>JBGTJT010000068.1:0-7173 GCA_041744995.1 Pirellulales bacterium
GGTCGCTCGCTCCAGATAGATTTCATAGCCGTGGGTAAAGCTGCGGCCGTGTTGGGCGATGGCGCCGCTGGCGGCCACTGCTGAGAGGTTCTTGTCTTCGAACTGAAACTGCGAGGTAAACAACTCCGCCAACTCGCCCCGCATGCTGCCGGTGGTGGTGACCGCTGTCGGCATGCCGAACACCAGGCGAATGAAGTGGGCGTCGTGGACGTGCAGATCAAGCATCGGCCCGCCCACCTTGTCGGCGTTCCAAAAGTCTTTCAACCACTTCGGATCGTCGATGATTCGGTTGAACGTGCCGCCCAGCAGTTTGCCGTACTCGCCGCCGGTGATGGCGTCGTAGGCGAATCGGTACTCTGGAAAAAACGGCAGCACGTGGCCGATCATCAACAATCGCTCGTTGGCGGCGGCCGCCTCGACCATCCGGTCGGCGTCGTCCGGTTTCAGTGCAATCGGCTTCTCGCAGAACACATGCTTGCCCGCCTCGAGCGCCTTGACCGCCATGTCGGCATGCCAGGCGGGCGGCAGGCAGATGTCGATCAGATCGACGTCGGGATTGGCGATCAGTTCGTCGAACTCCTCGTAGGCGGCGAACGGCGACATGTCCATCTGTTCGCCGCGGGGGCCGAAGTTGCCTTGGATGCCGGTCCAGTCGCCGGCGAGCCGCTGGCTGTCTTTTTCGCAGAAGGCGACGACCTTGGCGTCGGAAAGCTTTTGATACGACAGATAATGGATCATGCCCATGAAGCCGATCCCGGCGATGCCGACGTTGATCATCCGAACTCCTCACGGCGAAATGTGACTGCAATAGCAATGCCCTATTGTGCCACAACCTCCTACCGCTGCAAACCGCCGGGCGGCCTGCCCTGCGTGTTTTGCTGTGCCTCCGTGGCCCGGCATGATACAATGGTTAACCGGCAAACAGAAGTTTAGCGAGAGGTAGTAAGCATGAGTGAAGTTCCATCACTCCGCGGCGTTGTCCACGGGAAGATAATCGAGTTGGAACAAGATGCCGGATTTCCGTCGGGACAACCGGTTTCGGTCTTTGTTCGTCCGGTGGAAGTGCCACGCACGCTGGGCGATAGCCTGAAGCGGTCCTTCGGCGGTTGGGCAGAAGATGCCGCCGCTATTGATGAGTATCTAAAATGGAACCGTCAGCAGCGGAAGGATCGGCGTCGCTTCGATGGTGCGATCAATCCCAGGCTTACCGCCAGTGCGGTCAACTGCCCCAGGGGCGTCGATCCGTAATCGCCCGCCAGTCGCGACACGTTTAGCTCCGGCAGCGGCTCGGCCAATAGTATGGGACCGGCCTTCACGGCGTCGACCAGCGGGACGGCGAGCAAGATCCGCTCGCTCGATTCCCCTGCTGCGACAAGCTGCACGGGCGGTTGTTCCAGCGTAGGGACCAGCCGTGCGTCGACCCGTGGCGCGTCGACCAACGGCTGCTCTGTTGATGGAGCCGTCTCGACGGGGATCCCGTCGGCCGATGTCGATCGAGGCGGTGCAATCGATCCACTGACGAAGTCGAGCCACAACTCCCCCTCGAACGCGCGATCTAGCAGCGACATCTCGTCGACCGCCTCTTCCGCCGAGGCGGGTTGGACGTTGTCGTCGGTCGCTTCCTGCGATTGTGCCTGCCCGCCGGCGGCGGTTCGCTCGACGTCGCCGCCGGAACCGGTCACTGGCTCGGGCGTCACGTATTGCGGCGGCAAGGCGACTTCCGCCCCCGGCTTGTTGACCCTCACCGGCGGCTCATCCGCCAGCAAGGGGAGCGGTTCCGGCACGGGAGCAAATCCGAACGTCAACGGGTCGAAACCGATGAAGCTGGCGTCGACGATACTGTCGACCGCCTTCGCGAATTGCTGAATGGCTGGCGACTGCGGCGATTCGGTCTCATCCGCGGATTCTTCCACCGCCGCCGGTTCGCCACCTTCCGTGTTGTTGGCCGTCTGCCGTGGTTCGTTCTCGGTCGCTTCCTCCTGCTCCGCCTCTCCTTGCGATTCAACAGACTCGGCGGAGAGCGGCTGCGGCTCGGGCAGTTCGACAGAATGCGTCGCAGCCGGTTCCGGCTCACTCTGTTGCGCTTCGTCGACCACCGGCTGCTGCTCGCCTTCGCTCTTGTGATCCTCCCCCGACCCGATCGGTTGCTCTGCAACCGGCTCATCTTCTTCGAATTGCTGTTGGGACTCATGGATGACCGGCTCTTCCTCATCCACCAGTTCCGCCTGCTGCGGATCGTTCAACTCAAGCGCCAGCAGCTCGACGACCGGATCGGCCACGACGGTGACCGTGCGCGTGGCGGTTGCGGAGCGATTGGTAACGTCGCGGGCTTCGACGTCAATCGTGAACTCGCCAGTTCCGAGATGATCGAACTCGAAGCTGCCGGTGAACGAATCATCCTCGAACACGATCGTCCCGTCGCGCCGCACGACGATCGACGCATCAAACAGCGCGTTGTCCGGATCGGTGACGTCCCAGGTAAAGCTTTGCGGGGCGCTCTCCAGCTCCTCACCGCTGGAGCCGCCCAAGACAATCTGCGGCGGTTGCGATTCGGCCACGGTGATGGTGACGGTCGCCGGGTTGCTGGTGACGTCCGCATCGCCGAACCGATAGGTGAAGCTCACCTCGCCGAAGAAATCGGCCAGCGGAGTATAGGTGAAGGAACCGTCGGCGTTGAGCGACAGGGCGCCGACCGCTGGCTCGTCAATCACCACGGCGTCGCCTTGCGGCAGCACGTCGTTGGCCAACACGCCTTGCAAAGCGTCGATCGTGAGCGTTTTGCCCTGCACCATCTGATAGGAGTCATCGGCGGCGAAGGTGGAGACCTCGACCGCGCCGATGTCATGGGTGGCGGTGCCCACGCCGTCGCCTTCTTGCGGCCGCGCCTCGCCCCGTTGATCGGTCAGCGGTGCGCCCACGTCGGTGCCGGCGTCGATCGCGGGGCTGCCCCCCAGCAAATAATGCGTATGGGTCGGTCCACCGAAGTCGCCCAGCGGAGTGAGCAGCGGATCGACGCCCGGGAGATTGTTGTCGCCGGTCAGCGTTGCGCCGCTGGCGTTTTGCAAGATGTTGTGATCGCCGTTGATGGTGCTCATCGCGTCCGGCGAACTTGCGGCGGCGTTGTTGGAGATGATCGTGTTGAGGGCCGTCACCGTGCCGAAGTCGCTAAAGATGCCGCCCCCTTCATTCGCCTCGTTGAAGGCCACGGTGACGTTGGTCAACACCATATTGACGCTCGTCTGGTAGACGCCGCCGCCGGCCAGCACCGCCGTGTTGCCCGAGATCGTCGAGTTGGTCAGCGACACCGAACCATTGCGCACATAGATGCCGCCGCCGTCGCGGGTGGCTTCGTTGCCGGAGATAGTGGAGTTGACGATCGTCACCACCGCGCCGCTATCGACGAAGATGCCGCCGCCGAACATGGCCGAGTTGCCGGCGATGGTCGAGTTGCTGATCGCCAGGTCGCCGACCGTGTAAATCGCGCCGCCCCGGGTTACGCCCGGCAGGCTGCCGTGGTCGCTATCCAGCAGTCGGACGTCGTCGAGCGTGAGGTTCTCGGTGTTGAAGATCGCTCCGCCGGCGTCGGGCTGCCGGCCGTTGGCGAGGGTCAGTCCGCTGATCGAGACGTCGATCACCGCGTCGGTGAAATCCTTAACGCGAAACACCCGCGAGTCGAAGCCGGCGTCGATCGTCAACAGCGAGCTACCCGGTCCGAGGATGCTTACCGCGTCGGTGATCCGCAATTCGCCGCCGGTCAGTTCGATCACGCCGGGCGAATCGAACAAGCCGGGAGCGAATTGAATCGTGTTGGTGCTCGGTCCGGCCACCGCGTCGCCGACCGTGGTATTGCTGTTGATCGCCAGGATCGCCTCGCGAAGCGACACGAAGCCGTCGAGGGCGACCGTATCGTCGAGCGTGGTGACGACCAGCAGTTCAGGATCACCAACGCCCGGTTGCGGCGCGCCGACGGTCACCGCGAAGGATTCCTCGGCCACGTTGCCATTGCTGTCGGTCACCCGAACGATGACATTGAACACGCCGGTCGTTGTGTAGATGTGGCTGGCGGAAATCTCGCCGCCGCTGGCGGCAACCAGGCTGGTATCCCAACCGATGTCGCCCAGCGCGGCGACGTCGAGATTGGTAAGCAGTCGGCGGGCGCCGGCGGTCAGGGTGGGGCTAAGGGCGACCTCGCGGCCCTCGTCGGTCAGCCCCTCGACGAAGTGATTGCCGTCTGGGGTCACGCCGGCTGCGGCATTGTTGTCGATCTCGGCGGCTACTTGGGCGCCGGTGAACAGGTTCAGCACGTCGTCGATCAGCGCGTCCCACGATTCTGCGCCGCCGACGCCAAACACGTGCGCCAGTTCATGCAGCGCGACGGAGAGAAAGTCGAACTCGTCGTCGGCCAGCCCCTCGCTCGTCAGGCCGAAGTGCCAGTTGGTATTCGTGTTGAACGTGATCGAGCCGCCCCAGGGGCCGAAGTCGGTTTTGGGATCAGCGTCCGCGGCGGCCCCCGCCTGTCCACGCGAGCGGGCGTTGTCGACAAAGGCTTGGTCTCCGTTCGCACTGAAGCCTCCCGGCCCGCCGATTCCCAGCAGGTCGGCGTCCACGTCGCCGTCGCCGGTAGCGCCGAGATTCCGGCCGCCGACGAAGATCACCAGTTCATTCTCCTCCACCGCGAAGTCGGACAACGTGATCTCGCCGCCGTCGGCCGGATTGCGGAACGTAACATCGAACGCATTGCCGTTGCCGGAGGCGATTGCCGTCAGCTCGTCAGCGAACAGCGCCGCCAGCATATCGGCCGCCGTCTGCATCAGATCGCGCTTGGCCTGCGTGTTGAAGAAGTTATTCGTGTCGCGGCTGTAATCGATGCGAATCGTCAAGTCGCCGGCGGCGGCTTGGCTGCTGTTGGCGGGCGAGACAATCTGCTGATCGACGTTGCCGTCCCCCCAGAGGATCTCCACCTGGTGAATGTCCATGAAGTCCGCGTCAAAGATCGTGGCCACGATCTCGTAGGCGGAGAACTGATCGGCCTCGCTGCCGGCGGTCACGTCGAGGACCGGCTGATTCGTGAGATTGTGGCTGCCGAAGTCCAGTCCCCTGACAACCCGGCCGATGTCGACCGCAACCACGTGCGAGTCGGCGGCCGGCTCGGTTACCTGGCGGTTGTCGGCCGGCAGTTCGCGGACGATATAATTGCCCGGCGCCACTTCAAAGTAATAGTCGCCATCGGCGTCGGTCACCGTCGATCGTTCGCCGTCGTCGAGCTGGCCGTTATTGTTGGCGTCCAAATAGATGGTAAACCCGGCCAGGCCTGGCTCGTCCTCGTCCCGCTGGCCGTCGCGATTCAAATCGTCGTACTTGGTACCGACCATCAGGCCGTCGCCGGTGATCGATTGAATGACGATCATGCGATCGTCGTCGTCCAGCGGCAGTTCGCCGAACGCGCCGCGGATTTGCGGATCGATGCCGGGCGTCGGATCGCCCGTCTGGTCGGTCACGTTGAACTGCGCCCACTGGTCGATGACGGTCATGTCGACCACGCGTCCGAAGACGGTAAACTGGGTCAGTCCGACATTGTCTTGCACATTGATATAGAACTGGTTGGTTCCGCTGCCAGGGCCGGCGGAGGTTTGGGCCAAGGCGATCGTGCCGCGCTCGTTGAGCACGCCCAGCTCGCCTTGCACCGGGTCGTCCTTGGGGACCAGTCCGATCTGTCCCAGCGAGGTGAACACCTCGTTCAACGAGTTGAACCCGCCGGCCTGCAGCACATCGATGCCGTTGTTGCCGGCGTCGTTGATATCAAAGATATCCGCCATGCGGTGGAACACGCTGTTGGTGTAGTCCCCGTCGTTGACGTAATTGAGAAAATTGTCGACGTTCTGCGGCGCATCCTGCCACAGCAGTTCCATCTGGAAGATGCCTTGGTTGGTCGTGACCGTCAGCAGCGGGTTCACGTCAACCGCCAGGGCGATCCGCGGTTCCAACGACTCCACGCCGGCCAGACGAACCGTGCGGCGTCGGGAGGATGGGCTAATTGCGCCGGCGGGCTGCCGGCCGGAGAGGAGGCGATCGCGAAGACGTTCGATCATAAACAAGCAGCTCGCAAGACGGAGGACGGCGGAGAGAAGAATTCGCAACCTCCATGATAATCCGAGCGGTGGCAAATGCACCTAAAAAACCACAACTCCCGTAGGTCCATTTTTTGGCTGATCGACACCCTCAGTGGTGGCGAGGCAAGCTTTTAGCGATCAGCGATCAGCGATCAGCCAATAGCCAGGAAAAACGCGATTTGTAGTTGCTGACCACTGACCGCTGATCGCTGATAGCTATCCCGTTCGGTTTTAACGGTTGTAACAACTTTGTCCGACCGCGTTGGTTTCCGGCGTCGGTTGCGATAAACTGCAACCTGCGCGATTCATCAACGGATACCGGGAGCAGCGGCGGATGACCAACCAGTTTGATTGCGTGGTGTGCGGATCGTGCGTGGTCGATTTCCTCGTGCGGCCGGTGGAACTGGACAAGCCCATCGGCGGGGGACGCCTGCTGCAGGTCGAACCGATCGAGGTCGCCACCGGCGGCATCGTCTCTAACAGCGGCATCGCCATGACCCGGCTGGGGCTATCGGTGGCGGCGTTCAGCTACGTGGGCGAGGACGACTTCGCCGCGCTGCTCAAAGAAAAGCTCCGTCAGGCGGGGTTGAATGTCGATCATCTCGAAGCCTATCCGGGCGGGTCGACCAGTGTGACCTGCGCGTTGATCGATCCCAGCGGGGAGCGGACCTTCCTGCACTGCGTCGGTTCGCCCAAGAAGCTCGACCGGGCGCATTTCGAGAAACACCTCGACCTGTTCGCCGCCAGCCGCAGTACGCTGCTGGGTTATTACTCGCTGATGCCCAGCATGGAGGCCGAGCTGCCCGAGGTGCTGCGGATGATCCGCGCCACCGGCTGCCAGACCGCCATCGACGCCGCCAGCGAAGGAGGCACCATGCATCCGCTGGCCGACTGCCTGCCGCACCTGGACGTCTACGTGCCGAGCTTCGCCGAAGCACGCAATCAAACCGGCGAGGAGGATCCGCGCAAGATTATCGAGCGGTTCCGCGCCTGTGGCGCGCCGGGCGTGCTGGGCGTGAAGCTTGGCAGCGAAGGCGCGCTGTTGAGCGCCGCCGCCGGCGAG
>JBGTJT010000069.1:0-3700 GCA_041744995.1 Pirellulales bacterium
GGCAGGCCAAGCAAGCAAAACAAAGAGACCTGACCCCTTTTCACCCCCTTTTCACCCCGCATATACTAGGCAAGATAAGTGATACAGGTTGCCGGCCAAATCGCTGGTCTTCGTCTGGGAGCCGGGGCGGCAGGGTACTCAAGTTGCCAAGCACGCCTGGCGGACACAAAAAAACCGGCGACGGAAGTTCCGTCGCCGGTTCGTTGCGCATGAAGTTGTCGTCCGGTTTGCGTCAGACGACGCGGGTCGATCCGGGCATCGGGATCGGGTAGCTGCCGTCGGCCGCCGGCGTGACCGGCGGGGTGTCGTCCCACGAGGAAAAGTCGGCGACGCCGGCGTCCACGTTGGAATTGAGCGCCTGGTCCCAGGAAAGCTCCTGGCCGCTGTAGGTGGCCATGCGGCCGAAGATCGAGGTCATCGTGCTCAGCGCGCCGTATTCCGCCTCGTTGGGCACTTTGCCGGCTCGCAGGTCGGCGAACAGGTTGAAGTGCTCCTGCTGATGTCCGCCGCCGCCACCGCGGCCGAAGTTCCAGGTTTCTCCGCCGGTCGGCGAGATGCTCGCGCCGGAGATGTTCGAGGTGCCCTTGGTGCCGTGGGCGAATTCGGAAACATTGTTCCAGCAACCCGGGATGTGCCGGCAATGGCTGTACATCTTGGCGCCGTTGGCGTAGGTGAACTCGATCAGATGGTGATCGTAAATCTGGCCGTGCTCCTTGCCGGTTCGCACCTGCCGTCCGCCTTGGCCCTGGGCCTTGACCGGATAGCCGTTCATCAACCAGTTGCTGACATCCAGATTGTGGATGTGTTGCTCGACGATATGGTCGCCGCACAGCCAGTTGAAGTAGTACCAGTTGTTGACCTGGTATTCCATCTCGGTCTGACCGCCCTGCCGCGGCCGAGTCCAGACGCCACCGCCGTTCCAGTACACGCGCGTGAGGATGATATCGCCAATCGCGCCGTCCTGCAGCCGCTTGATCGTCTCGCGATAACGGTCCTCGTGGCGGCGCTGCAGACCGACGGCGACGGCCAAGTTCTTTTCCTTCGCCTTGCGTCCGGCGGCCAGCACTTCGCGGACCCCCTTGGAATCGACGGCGACCGGCTTCTCCATGAACACATGCTTGCCGGCGTCGACCGCGGCGGTGAGGTGCAGCGGACGAAAGCCCGGCGGCGTGGCGAGAATCACCATGTCGCAATCGGTGGCGATCGCTTTCTTGTATGAATCGAGGCCGACGAACTGCCGTTCTTTCGGCACGTCGACCTTACCTTCCTTGGCCCACTTGGTGCCGTTGAGCGAGTTGAGGCAGCCGTCCAGCCGATTCTGAAACGCATCGGCCATCGCCACGATCTTGACCGGACCGAGCGAATTGGTATTGAGGGCCTGGCTGGCCGCGCCGGTGCCGCGTCCGCCGCAACCGATCAGCGCGATCTTGATGGTATCGTCCCCGGCGGCGTGGGCGGTCCGTCCGATCGACATGCCGCCCGCCAGCGTACCGGCGGCGACAACCGACGACGCCTTGAGGAAATTGCGACGCGAGGCGTCGCGCGGGGAGGGATTCTCTCGCTTCTTCATTACCAAGTCTCCATGAATAAAAAAATAGGTGAGCGTTTTATGGGGGGAAGTTACCTTATTTGACTTGATTTGCCGAACAAAGTCAAATTTTGACGCTGGGCAAGCAGGTGAACGGCAATGTCGGCTCTTGGTTAATGGTCTCCGGCGAAGAACGACGTTACGACGAGACACGTTAAGCAGTCAGCATTCAGCGTTCAGCAGTCAGCCTGAAAATGCCCGATTTTCGCTTGCTGAACGCTGATTGCTGATTGCTGATCGCTGAATGCTTCGCTTTTGCAGTTCTCCTGGGTTCGGCGAGGGCGACCGCAGGCCAGCCATTTACGGCTGACGGGCTGCTTCGGCCGCCCGGGCCTGGGCTTCCGATTCGCAGCCAATCTTGTTGGGTGCTCGATCCTCCGGCAGCATCAGGCCGCCGTCCCAGAACGACGCCTTTTCCTCGTCGCTTGGCTCGACCAGCGGACGCACCACCCGGAAGCCGACGTGGATCGCATCGGTATGATACCAGATGCTCTGCGGCAGTTGGGGGTCTTGCTCCTTCCAGCCGCGGTCGGAAAACTTTCGCGAGGCGCTGCGGCAATCGATAGCGTCGTCGTCCCAGGAACCGCCGCGGACCACCCGTGGATAAAGCGTCTTGGGGACCGCCCAGGTCTTGGCGGCCGGCGTCGTCTTGCCGGCGAACTGCCGATAGTGCTCCGGCTCGTATTGATCCAACACCCACTCGGCCACGTTGCCGTGCATGTCGTGCAGTCCCCAGGGATTGGGCTTCTTTTGCCCGACCTTTTGGTAGCTGTCGTCGCAGTTGTCGTAGTGCCAGGCGTAGTCGTCGATATCGGCCACGTCGTCGCCGAACGAGAACGCTGTGTCGGTGCCGGCCCGGCAGGCGTATTCCCATTCCGCCTCGGTTGGCAGGCGATAGTAACGGCCGGTCTTGGCGGAGAGCCACTTGCAATATTGTCGGGCGGCGAGTTGGGTCATGCAAATCGCCGGATACCGCGACTTGCCCATACCGAAGGTCATGTCGGTGTACGGCTTGGTCGGCTTGGAAACGACGTCGGAAAGTTTGTCGATCGGCGTCTGGTCGAGCTTTTCGAGCATCCGCTGCTTGGCGTCGAGGCAGAGCATGAAGGTCTCGTACTCGTCCCAGGTGACTTCGTGCTTGCCCATCCAGAACGGCTGGACCTCGACCTTGTGCCGCGGCCCCTCGTCGTCGCGACGGCCTGCTTCGTCGTCTGGCGAGCCCATCATGAACGTGCCGCCGGGGATCGGTACCATTTCGAACCGCACGTCGTTGGTATGCGTGAGCCGGTCGGTGTAGGGCTTCATCTCCGCTTCACTGGCGGCGGTCGCATCCGGCACGTCGAGCATCGGCCGGCCGTCGACGAGTTTGATCTGCGGCGGTTCCTCCGCGGCGCAGCGCCCGACTTGCATGCCGATCAACACCACAGCCGCTGTGAGCGAATAGATGGCAAGTAAACGCGAATTCATGGTTGTTGAATTCCTGGTGGAGAGGGGGCGGATATGAGCTGTCGGCTGTAGGTTATTAGCGATCAGCGGTCAGCAATCAGCGATCAGCAAGAAAAACACGGTTCCTGATTGCTGATAGCTGATAGCTGATAGCTGAAAGCTCACGTCGCCACCGTTAAAGTTGTCAAGTGTCGTTAGCAATACAAATGGAGCTAAGATTTGGAAAATCGCGCCCGCCGTGCGACAATGGGTATGGGCTATTAAGTTCTCATAACTGTCAGGAATCTCGTTGTGAACCGCGTTCGACTGGCACAGCTTGTGGCCGTCTTCGTCTCGACGGTAATAGTCGGCGGGACGATACGAGAAGGGCAGGGGGGCGGGATCAATGAAACACCCCAGCCGCAGCGGTACGAATTCACGCAGCCGCGGATGGGCGTTCCGTTCACCCTTACATTCTACGCGGACGACGAGCAAACCGCAACAAACGCGGCAGCCGCCGCCTTTGAGCGAATTGAGCAGCTCAATGCCATTCTGAGCGACTACGACCCCGACAGCGAGCTGAACCGGCTGGCCGCTGGCAGTCCCCACGACCAGCCGCAGCCCGTTTCGCCGGAGTTGTGGACCGTGCTGCATGCGGCGCAGCAACTGAGCCGTCAGTCGGAAGGT
>JBGTJT010000070.1:0-2649 GCA_041744995.1 Pirellulales bacterium
ATCCTACTTGTGAAAAATTATGAAAGCCATTCGCTTAGAAGAACCGAAGCAATTCCAGTACGTCGACGTCCCGGAACCAGAACAACCCGGGCCGGGTCAGGCGCTGGTCCGCACGCACCGCATGGGTATCTGCGGCACCGACTACAGCGGTTACCTGGGCAAGATGCCGTTCTTCAAGTATCCGCGGATTCCCGGTCACGAACTCGGCGTAGAAGTGCTGGCCGTCGGCGAAGGAGTGGCCAACGTCCAGCCGGGCGACCGCTGCAGTGTCGAGCCGTACATGAACTGCGGCACTTGTTTTGCCTGCCGCCGCGGCAACGGCAACTGCTGCGAGACGCTTGACGTAATCGGCGTGATGGTCGATGGCGGATTGTGCGAGCGGTTTCTGATTCGAGCGGAGAAACTGCACCCCAGCCAACAGCTCCAGTTCGAGCAACTGGCTTTGGTGGAAACGCTGGCCATCGGCTGCCACGCCGCCGACCGCGGCGCGGCTGGCAAAGGGGACCACGTGCTCATCATCGGCGCCGGACCAATCGGCTTGGCAACGCTCGAATTCACGCGGCTCACCGGCGCGACGATTACGGTCATGGACATGGTCGCCTCGCGGCTGGAGTTCGTGCGGCAGACTTACGGCATCGAGCACACGATCGAGTTTCGCGGCGATGGCAGTGAGGCCGAGCAGATGCGAGAGATCACCGGCGGTGACAAGTACCTGGTCGTCACGGACGCCACCGGCAGCAACCGCTCGATGTCGGGCGCCTTGCAGTACGTCGCCCACACCGGTACGCTCGTCTACGTCGGCCTGACCACCGACGAGGTCAGCTTCACGCACCCCACGTTGCACCGGCCGGAGATGACGATCAAGGCCTCGCGCAACGCGTTGCCGGGCGACTTCACGCGAATCATCAAGTTGATCGAGGAAGGCACGATCGACACCGGCCCCTGGATCACGCACCGCGTGGCCTACGACGACGTGGTTGAGCAGTTCGAGACCTTCACGCAGCCGGAAACCGGCGTGATCAAGGCCGTCATCGAACTGCCTCGCTAACGTTCACTTTATACTTCGAGGCGGAAAGCAAAGTATCATGATACGATCGGCGGTAACCATCAGTCTCGTCTCCCAAGCCCGCGGCGGGCCGTTCGTGTTTTGGGACGATCTCGCGTCTGCCGCTGCCAAGGCGGCCGAGTTGGGGTACGATGCGATCGAGATCTTCGCACCCAGCGCCGAAGCACTCAACGCCGGTACGATTGGCGACTTGCTCCGCGAACACGATCTGGCGCTGGCCGCCGTCGGCACCGGCGCCGGTATGGTGCTCCACAAGCTGAGCCTGACCGCCGCGGACGAAACGCAACGCAGCAAAGCGAAGGAGTTCGTCAAGAGCATCATCGACGCCGGCGCGCCGTTTGGCGCTCCGGCAATCATCGGATCGATGCAGGGCCGGCATGGCGACGGCGTCGATCCGCCAACCGCCCTGCGATGGCTGGCCGAGGCGCTCGACGAGCTAGGCGCCTACGCCGAGCAGTATCGTCTGCCGTTGATCTACGAACCACTCAATCGCTACGAGACCAATCTGATCAACACGATCGCCGCGGGCGTCGAATTGTTGCAATCGCTATCAGGCGGAAATGTGAAGCTGCTGGCCGATCTGTTCCACATGAATATCGAAGAGCAGAACATCGCCGACGCCGTGCGGCAAGGCGGACGCTGGATTGGGCACGTTCACTTCGTCGACTCGAACCGCCGACCGGCGGGCGACGGCCATACCGACTTCGCGCCGATTGCCGCGGCACTGCGCGAAATCGAATTCCACGGGTATGCCTCCGCCGAAGCGTTCCCCTATCCCGACTCCGACGCCGCCGCAGAGACTACCATCGAGGCGTATCGAAAATGGTTTCAAGAGAAGTAGAACTCTGTTCAAACTTCTTGTCACATTCCGATTGATTGCAATCCCAAAGCCGCAAGGCTTCAGACAGGTTCACCCACCGCGGCGTCTCCTTCGTCGTCGTCCGAAGTGCTTTCCACTTCATTCCAGCTCATCAATTGATCGGCGAGCGGTTTGACGACCAGCACGTCCCCCTCGCCCGCCTCGACGGCGAAACCACATTGAACCAAATGCGATTTCTGCTCCGAATCGACGACGCAATCGTCCGAGACCGCCCGCCACCATTGCAGATGGGGCCAGTCGCGACGCACCGTTTTTAAGCAACTGATCATCGTTCGACCGCCCGAACCCGATTTGAAGCCGGCTCGCTCGGCAATGTCCGTCAATGTGGCGACTTTTTCCGCTTGCTTCAACTCCCAAAGGATTTCGGCGACAGCCTGTGCGCGTGCTGTTGCAATTGTCATTAGAAATACCGCTCCGTTCAAAGCAAGGTTATCGAGATAAGGGACGTTTCGACGAACGTCCTGAAAAGCCATCGTGCGTTTCCTTCAGTCTAATGGAAAATCGACGCCGAATCAATTCGTGTTGCCGCCGCAACATGCTGCAAAGTGCGAAATAACGCAAGTACGAGACGTTTTTGTTGCATTCCGTCTCGCTTCGACGCTCGTTTCGCTCGATTCTCCGCCGAGACGTGGCGGACGCTGCCAGCGTCCGCCGTCAGCCAACTGGGCGCGCGTTCGCGTGTCAATCGGGTCGGCGGCGAGAC
>JBGTJT010000071.1:0-6156 GCA_041744995.1 Pirellulales bacterium
TTCAATCTGGTCGACAATGCCTGCAAGTACGCGCAAGCGGCGGAGGATCGGCGGATCCAGGTGGAGGCTTCCGCTACGCGGACCCAGGTGCTGCTCCGGGTGGTCGACCACGGTGCGGGCATCGCGCCGCGAGCCGCGTCGACTTTGTTCCGGCCCTTCACCAAGAGCGCCACTGACGCCGCCAATACCGCGCCGGGCGTGGGACTGGGTCTGGCCCTTTGCCGACGCCTGGCCCGCGACCTGGGGGGAGACTTACAACTGGAGCCGCGCAACGGCGACCCTCGCGGCGCCAGTTTCGTTGTCACATTGCCGCGGTAGCGGGCCGGCGTGCGTGCGTATCAGCCTTCCTCGCCGAGGGCGAACGTCGTGATCTGCTGCGGCGGTTGTCCCCCTTCTTCTCCTACGGCGAACGTCGTGGCTCGCGGAGGCCGGCCGCCTTCTTCGCCGATCGCGTCGGTGGTGGGACGGCCGCCCCCTTCTTCCCCGAGACGCCTGGTCGAAGGCCGCGGCGGATTGCCTTCCTCACCGAGTGCTTGCGTGGTGACGCGATTGCCTCCTTCTTCGCCGATCGCCAAGGTCGTTGCTACAGCGTCCCACTCCAGCGAGGCAACCTGCGGATGTTGTTTCAACTCGGTCACGACCGTATCGGCCGCCGCTAAGTCGGCTAACCGAACGGTCAGAAACATCTCATTGCGGGCGGCTATGTCGACCTTCTGTTCGGACAGCAACTTCGCTAGATCTTCGGCAACCCGTTTACTGTCGGCATAAGTTTCCGCTGCCGGCTTCTCCTGCCACATATTGGGAGCGAGCATCGCAATCAGCGTTTTGGACCGCCGATCGGGCCGGCCTTGAGGATCGGGCTTGTGGTCGGGCAAGATCGCCGCGACCGCTTCGATTTCTGGTGCTTCGGCAAGTTTCACCGCGTCCGCCGGGGCGGCCCAGGTCAGCCAGCCCGACTGGTCCTTCAGATCGCCTTGCAGATTGCGAACAAACGGCCCCAGTACCCCTAGCTCCCGCCGCCGGCGATCGTCGAACCGCGGTTGGACTACAACCCGTGCGGCACCTCGGCCAAACTCCCGCTGACCGCGATTGTCGACCCGGCGGTCGTCTTTGAGAACCACTAGATACAACCGATGGCTGGCGAGCCGCGCGAGTTCATCCGGTTCGGGTTTGCCGGGCTGGTCGGCGGCGAAGAGCCGCGTTCCCATACCGCCCACCGCCGAAATGGCGGGCAGGGAGAGCAAAAACCCTTTGATGAGCGATCGACGGGCGGGCAATTTCGACTCGACTTCGATTTTCCGTGGCACGATGATGCCGGAGAATGGATGTTGCATAATAATGAACCTCGTAAGCGATCGATCCAGTGGAAGGATAAGAGAATGCAGTTTCTGGTTTTGGGAAATGAGCAAGACGACCACGCCGCGCATATTTCCACCGTTCTTAAGACGCGGGGACACGCCTGCGAGTTCCTCGATTCTACAATATTTCCCCAACAATTGCGGATTTCCATGAGCCAGGCCGCCCAATCGGGCGAGATCGTCTTTCCCGCTGGGCGAAGAGTGGGATTCGCCTCGATTGATGCGATTTATTGGCGGAGTTATGTAATGCCGACTTCGGTCGAACTGCCCGACGCCGAGCAGGCATACATCGCGCAGAACGACGCCCGGGGCATGTTCGAGTCGCTGTTGAAACAACTTCCCACACGCTGGGTCAACGGCTGGGAGGCGTTTCAATTGCATCAAACCAAGCCGGCCGCGCTCGCCCGGGTTGCGGCCTTGGGCGTGCCGGTGCCGGACACGATGGTGGGCAACGATCCCGACCAGATCACGCAATTCGTGCGAGAGCACGACGAGGTGATCTTCAAGCCGGTGCAGGGGGGCGCGCACACGCAGATGCTGGGCGAACTTACCGCCGCCCATCTGGAAACTCTACAAATCGCTCCCGTGACGCTGCAAGAGCGGATCGTGGGGACCGATATTCGTGTCTTTCTGGCTGGCGATCGCGCTGCGGCTTGCGCCATCAAGACGGACGCGGTCGACTTTCGGGACGATCCCTGCCCCGAATTCGAGACGGTCGATCTGCCGGACGAAGTGCTCGCGCACTGCCGGCAAGCCGCCGCGGCGCTGCATCTGCGGTGGACGGGCATCGACTTGCGCCGCACGCAGGACGATCGCTATTATTTCCTGGAAGCCAATCCCAGTCCGATGTTCCTGGGCTTCGAGCAATACACCGGCCTGCCGCTGACGGAGATGCTGGTCGAACTGCTGGAGCACGGCTAGTCTCGCTGGCAGCCGACGCTGCGGAAGCTGGCAGCTTCCGCAACGTTGCCGAAGCTGCCAGCTTCGGCGGGCGCGCCGCTTTACGCAGTTCAACGACCACCATCGACCGGCCGCGCGCCGCGCGCCTCGGGAGTACGAGCAGCAGTACCCAGCTTCCAAGCGGCAACCAGTTGCGGAGCGTCGTTTTGTCGCTTGCGATACTTTGGTAGGGGCCGCGTTGTTCCCGACGCTGCGGACGCTGGCAGCGTCCGCCACGATGTTGCGCAATCTTGACGGTTGTAGCGGTTGCTCCGCGGCTGGTTCCACGGTCGCCCTTTGACTTGCGTTGGATCAAAGCTACGTTTTCCGCGGAGCGTTGCGTTGTCGACGCATGCGCTGACGGTTCGCGACATGTATCGTGGCGAAACCATTCTCCTGGATGGCGGTAAAAAACATGAAGACCGAAGCCCCTCACATCTTGCTGGTGGTCGAAGACGAAACGCTCGCCGAAATTACGGCGTTTCGGCTGGAACTGCTCGGCTATTCGGTGAAGACCGTCAACAGTGGCGAGGCGGCCCTACCGGCCGTGGCCGATCGGCCGCCCGATTTGATGATCGTCGACCTCAAGCTGCCTAACATGTCGGGCCTGGAACTGATCGAACGCGTTTCCAACAGCAATCAGGGCGAAGACGAGGTTTGGATCATGGCGCTGTCGATCGAGGCCGATCTCGACGCCGTGCAGCAAGCTTACAACGTCGGCGCGAAGGATTATCTGGTCGCGCCGTTCGATCCTTTGACGCTGGAGTCGAAGGTCGAGCAAGTTTTCCAGAAAGTCGGCCGCACCGTGTAGCAAGTAACCTGTAGCGCTCGAACAACTTGAACCGCCACAGTCGGCGGGTGAACGGAACCATTCATGGCCGGAAGACTTGGCGACATCCTGATTGCCCGTGGCAAGATCACCGAGGCCCAGTTGCAAAGCGCACTGACGGCCCAGGGGAGCGAGCGCGGCATGCTGGGCACGTTGCTGGTGAATCGGTCGCTCATCACCTACGAGGAGCTTGGTTCGGCGCTGGCCGAGCAATTCGAGGTGCCGTACCGAGAGATCGTGCCGGAAGTTGCCAATCCGCAACTGATTCGCCTGCTGCCGGAGAGCCTGGCCCGCGACCGACAGGCGGTTCCGGTCGAAATCCGCGACGGCTGCCTGACGCTGGCGATGACGGCGCCGGACGACATCGAGACGATTTCCGAGGCGGAACTGATCACCGGCTACAAGGTGAATCCGGTCGTGTCGCTGCACAAGGACGTGTTGGCGGCGCTCGATCGCGGATACGACGAACGCATCTCCGCTCGGCAGACCATCGTCGATATGAAGATGTCGGAACTGGAAGAGGCGGCCCGCAATACCGAACTCGAACAGCATATCGTGGCCGTCGAAGACGAAGACGCGCCGGTCGTGCGCCTGGTCCGCTCGATCTTGATCGGCGCGACTAACGCCGGCGCCAGCGACGTGCATCTCGAACCGCACTCGCCACAAATGCGGGTGCGCTATCGGGTCGACGGCCAGTTGCAGCCGATGATGACGATTCCCAACCACATCGAGGAAGCGGTGGTCGGCCGCATCAAGGTGATGGCCGACATGGACACCACCGAGAAGCGCCGCCCCCAGGACGGCACGCTGAGCATCGACGAAAACGGTCTGCGCGCCAGCTTTCGCGTCAGTACGATTCCGACCGTCGGCGGCGAGAAGGTAGTGCTGCGCGTGCTGGACGAAGGCAACCGCGTGTTTACCTTCGACGCGCTCGGCATGCCGGAGCGAGACGCGGCGCTGGTCAAGAGCCTGATCGCCAAGCCGCACGGCATGATTTGCGTTACCGGTCCGACCGGCTCCGTCAAGACCACCACGAGGTCTACGACGCTCACGAACATCGCCAGCGTGGTCACGAACATCCTCCCGGTGGAGGATCCGGTCGAGTTGCGCCTGCCGGGCATCAACCAGGTCCATGCCGACAACGACCACGGTTTGGGATTCGCCAACGCCTTGAAGTACATCATGCGGCAGGATCCCGATGTGATTCTAGTCGGTGAAATCCGCGATCACGAGACGGCGACCACGGCGGTGCAGGCCGCGTTGACCGGCCACCTGCTGATCAGCACGCTGCATACCAACGACGCCGTCGGCACGATCGCCCGCTTGGGCGACCTGGGGCTGGACCACTTCAAGATCGGCGGAGCGCTGATCGCGTCGCTCGCGCAGCGGCTGCTCCGCGGCATCTGCCCGGTTTGCAAGGAACCGGCGAATCCCAACGAAGGGATGCTCAAGACGCTGCTCAAGGGCAAACCGGTGCCGGAGACCGCCCAGTTCAGCGCCGGCCGCGGCTGCAAGAAGTGCCTGGGGACCGGCTACATGGGGCGGATTCCGATTTACGAGATCATGGTCGTCTCGCACGCCATGGCCGAGGCGATCGAGCGCGGCCTGCCCGCGACCAAACTGCGTGAACTGGCTGTTTCCGAGGGGATGGTGGAGTTGGCCACTGCCGGGCTGGAGCAAGCCATGCTGGGCCGCACCACCGTGGAAGAAGTTTTCTACAAGTTGTCGAGTTGATGCACCGCCAGGTCCGAGGCGCCTTCCAAGCCGTCTTCCGGGGATTGAATAGCATGAGCAAAGCCGCAGCCGCAACCCGAGGAATGAAATCGGCTGCCGAGCCGGGTCTGATCGCAAAATTGCAGTCGATCAAGATCGGCGGTTCGGCCGCAGACGGGTTGAAGATCAAACGGCGCGACCTGGTCTACATCCTCCGCAATCTGGCCACCTTGGTCGACAACGGATTGTCGCTGCCTAAATCGCTGGCGACGATTGCCAAGGAGAAATCGCTGGCTAAATACGCCGGCTTGCTCGATTCGGTGCGCCGCAAGGTCGAAAGCGGCGAATCGTTCAGCGGGGCTTTGGCCAAGTATCCCGATACATTCAACGCCGTGATGGTCAACCAGATCAAGATCGGCGAACGTTCCGGCACGCTGCCGGCCACCCTGGTTCAGTTGGTGGACCAACTAGAGAAGTCGGAGGATCTCAAAGGGCAGATCGTCAAGAAGCTCGCCTATCCGATGATTCTCGTCGGCGCCGGGAGTCTGGCGGTGACGTTCATGCTGATGTTCGTCGTACCGGTGTTTGAAGAAACGTATGCCGACAGCGGCGTGGCGCTGCCGGCGGTGACGCAGTTGCTGATCCATGTCGGCGCCGTCGCCAAGGGGTATTGGTGGCTGTTTCTCGGAGGCGGCGCGGCGGCGGTCGCCGTGCTTCGGTACGTCCGCAAGAATCCGGCGGGCGCCAAATGGATGGATACCAAGCTGCTCGGCGTGCCGTTTGTCGGAGAAATGATGCGCAATGTAGCCGTCTTGCAGTTCATGGACGTGATGGGGAACCTGCTCGACGCCGGGTTCACGGTCGCCGACGCCTTGAAGGTCTCTGCTCATGGCGTGGGGAACCGCGCGGTCCGCGAGGCCATCGAAGGGCTGCACGCCGCCGTGGTTCGCGGCGAGCGTTTTAGTCGCGAATTGGATCGGCATGCCGACCTGTTTCCACCGGTGGTGCTGCAGTTGGTCATCGTCGGTGAGCAAACCGGCACGCTTCCCAAGGCGACCGCGGACATTCGCACCCACTTGCGGCGTCAGATCGAACGGCAAACCAATCTGCTGGTGGGGACGATCGAGCCGGTACTGACCATTGGCCTGGCCGCTGCCATTGGCACAATTCTGCTGGCCATCTACCTGCCGATGTTTGACATGATCAACGCCATGAATCCCGAGGGGGTCTGATGCACGGCCGATTACGCAGACACGACCGAAGCCCGTCGGCCGGCCTCTCGCTGCTGGAAATGCTGGCGATCATCACGATCCTGGG